>NZ_LYRQ01000085.1:0-10098 GCF_001661605.1 Pseudoalteromonas sp. MQS005
ATATATGTTTATTTTTAATCATTTATTAACTAATGTTTATAAGCGTACATTAACAGTTGAATAATTTAAGGAAATATAAGCCTCCCATGCCGCAAAAAAGTCTTTCAACAAAGTTACTCACTCGGGTTTTATCAGTTTATTTTATACTGACCTTTGTGGTGACCTGCGGGCAAATTTTCGCAGAGTACGTCAATACTAAAGATTACATACGCGATGAACTTGGCACATTACAAAAGACCTTTGGTAGAAGTTTAACCCGAGCAATTTGGGAGCTAAATATAAAGCAAACCACCACAACCGCCGAAGGATTACTCGATATACCTATGGTTGAGGGGGTTATTATTCGTGACGATAATGGCGCTATTATTTCTCAATTAGGCCGCGCGCTAAATATTCACAATCTTTACAGTCAGCAACTTGTGCAAGAAGATGTCATGGTAGAGGACACCAAAGCCGGTTTATTTGGCTATACATTCCCACTTATTTTTGAGTTTTCAGGACGAGCAACGCAAGTAGGCGATGTTACTTTATTTTCTAGTCGCGATGTAATTTTTAGTCGCATTATGCTCTCTATCTACTTTTTGATTGGTAATGCCATGATTAAAACTACTTTTTTAATCATCTTATTTTTAATTGCATTTAGAAAGTTACTCACCGAGCCCCTTACTCAATTAACCGAGCAAATTGAATACCTTGAGTTAGAAGAGCTTGATGGTCAACAGGTTAAAATAGTCACCGATGAAAATAACGAGCTTAAAGTAATGGAACGCTCTTTTAACAATCTGATTTCGAAGGTTGTTGAGTATAAAAAAGAGTTAAAACAAACTCAGCATGACCTAATTGAAAGCAATCAAAAACTGGATCAACAAAACTTACAACTTGAACAGGATGTTGCGCGTAAAACATCAAATTTAAGCCAAGCAATGATCGATCTACAGCAACAAAAATATGAACTAGAGCGACAAAAAGCAGTTTTAACAGAGGAAGTCGATTTACGAAAGCAAACCGAACAAGAACTGTTAAGCAAACAAACTCAGCTGCAAAGCTCGCTCGATGAATTAAGCTTTGCGCAAGAGCAACTGGTTGGCTCAGAAAAAATGGCGGTATTAGGCGGCTTAGTGGCGGGGATCACTCATGAAATTAATACCCCTATTGGCATTGGCGTTACTGCCACCTCTTTTTTACAAGAGCGATTAACCGAAATAGAAACTGCGTATAAAAATAAATCATTATCGTCTGCGGCGTTAGAAGGCTTTATTAATGATGCAGCGCAAAGCGCTCAACTGCTCTCTCACAACTTAGAACGTGCCTCAGATTTAATAACCAGCTTTAAACAAATTGCGGTAGATCAGGCCAGTGAAGCCCTAAGAACAATTAACTTTAAAGACTACATCAACGAAGTTATACGCTCTTTGCACCCACAAATTAAAAAAACATCTCACAGCATTCGTCTACATTGCCCAGATGATTTAATTATTAACTTACCTGCGGGAGTCATTAGCCAAATATTTACGAACCTAATTATGAACTCATTAGTGCATGGTTTTGAAAATATAAACAGCGGCCAAATCACCATAGATGTAAATACTGATGAAAACGACCTCATCATTAATTATCAAGATAACGGTTTAGGTTTAAAACCGGCTCAACTAAAGCGTTTATTTGACCCATTTTTTACCACCAAGCGTGATGAGGGTGGCAGCGGCTTAGGTGCCCATATTATTTTTAATCTAGTAAAACAAACGCTCAATGGTAAAATTGATGTAAGTAGTGAGCCTGGGCAAGGGTTACACTACCGTATTTCGTTCCCTAAAAACATGTCATCTCCCCTGCCACTTTTTAAACTCGATTAAGCTAAATCAGCCGTTTCTAGAAGCGGCTTTTATTGCTATGATTGCACAAATTTTTTAAATGGATCATTCCCCTATGTGGTTTAGTAACCTTATATGCTATCGCTTTAAACAAGACGTTTCATACACACAAGAAGACTTTGATAAGGCATTAGAGCAAGATCTATTTCGTCCTTGTACTGGCCAAGAGTTGGCAACATTTGGTTGGACAAAAGCATTTGGTAAACATGGTGAAACTCTTTCTCATTTCTCACAAAAAAGTATTTTAGTGTGCGCTAAACGTGAAGAAAAAGTATTACCAGCCTCGGTAATAAATGAGCTGGTAGCAGAAAAAGTTGATCAGATTGAAGCCGAAGAAAATCGCCCAGTAAAGAAAAAAGAAAAAGATGAATTAAAAGAAAACATCTTACACACCTTATTGCCACAAGCATTTAAAAAATCGAGCTTGCAGTTTGCTTTTATAGACCAAGAAAATGGATGGGTGGTAGTTAATAGTGCAAGCTTTAATAAAGCAGAGGAACTACTTGCTCTATTACGTAAATCATTAGGAACATTACCCGTTGTTCCTGCGTTTGCTAATTATGATTTAGACGTATTTTTAACTGACTGGCTTACTAACTTTAGTACTCCAGAGGGCTTTGCAATTGGGTCAGACGCTGAACTTGAAGAAGCTGATGACAGTGGTGCTCAGGTAAAACTCAAAGGCCATGACCTATCGTGTGACGAAGTGAAGTCGCACCTTGAAAGTGGTAAGCGCGTCACTAAGCTTGCCCTTGATTGGCAAGAGCGCGTTAAATTTATGCTACAAAACGATGGCTCAATTAAACGTTTAAGCTATTCAGAAACACTTAAAGAAGAAAATGCCGATATTCCTAAAGAAGATATGGCGGTTAAACTAGATGCTGATTTTATTCTTGCATCTGAAGAAATTAAGCAATTGCTAGAAGAGCTTACACAAGGCTTAGGTGATGCTGACGATTTAGCGTAAAAGCTTTATAAAATAGTATTACAACTAAAAAGCACGATTAAATCGTGCTTTTTATTGCTCAAAAACAAGTACCAATTGCATTAAATTAGTGATCTATTATAGCGACAAAGAAATAAGTCGATAACAAGGCAAAAATTATGATACATAGTTGTTCTATATAAATAATTTTTAACGCAGGTAGCGAATTATTTAATACGCTAGAATAATCATGTTTTTAATAAAATTGGTATTAACTAAACATTTCTTTTACGTCTTCAACCATATGCAAATACTCTTCACTCTCTAACATTTCTAATGAAGGAAATATGCCTTTATCAATATACGTTTGCAGCGCTGCTGACTTATCAGATACTTGTAAGGTTCCCTCAAGGATTGCACCAACACGAATGAAGTCGATATAACTCACCTCAGCAGTACGATGATTCACATCTGCCCAGTGCTGCGCGACCTCAACAAACACATCAGGAAATTCCCACGCTTTCATGATTGAACCACCAATTTTACCACTTAAACGTTGAATCGCATGGGCTAAAAAGCTGGGGCTTGCAAACACTTCAGGGTGACGCTCTGCTTCAGTTAAAATGGGTAACACCCCAATATTATAAACTAATGAAGCTAATGTAATGGCATCGCGATTTAGCGATGTATGGGTATTTCTTTTTAAGTAAAACTCCATTAATGAAATAGAGTGCGAGGCCACATGCAGCGTTTTATGCCACGCCTTTCCCATGTAGCCTTTTATTAACTCGTTGTTAGATACAAATAACTGCTCCATCGCCATGGCTGTGGCAATATTTTTTATTTGCCTAAGCCCAATACGTGTAACGGCTTGGTGCAAGTTAGACACCTTTACAGCTCGGCCCATAATTGCACTATTTGCGACTTTGATCATCCGCGCCGACAATGCAGGATCATGTGCTATCACATCTGACATTTGCATCAAATTAACATCGGGGTTATCTGCGGCTTGGCGAACCTTAATCGCTACCTCAGGTAACGTAGGCAACACCAGTGTGTCGTTGTTAATTCTGTCAACTAAAATAGTGAGTAAGGCATTTTCTGTAGACATAAAATATCCCTTTGCTTAATGACCTACACTTTACAGCAAGTCTTATATTATTAATTATTTCAAAGCTTAGTAGTATTAAACATATACCTAAAATAGAAAGAATTGTAGATAATTATTGATTATTTACCAGCGGCCCCTCATTAGTGCACTCTAACGTCTAATACTTGCTATTTGCTAGTATGTTTTGCTTTAATGCAAGCATGCTAAGGCACACTAATACTCATTCAGTACCTTAACTTACAGTATACAAGTTATAAAATAGACTTTTTAAAGGCAATATAATGATCTTAAATAAAATTAGCCAAGCAATACTGCTCTCTGGCATCGTTTTTCTTAGTGCCTGTTCTGAGCAAGCACCGTCTTCAAACAATACGCCGCAAAGCTCAGCGCCAACGGCTTCTCAAGCGCCTTCAGGGCCAACACTCGTTAATATTGACCGTCAACGCTTAGACATATACACAGACTTCAGCTTACAAAGCGATTTGTCACACTTATCTGAGAACCAAAAAGCCATGGTTGCCAAGCTTATTGATGCTTCAAAAATTATGGACGATTTATTTTGGAAACAAGCATTTGGTGAAGATAAACAAAGCTTTTTAGCACAATTAGATGATGAAAAAGTACGTCAGTTTGCAGATATAAACTACGGCCCATGGGATCGCTTAAATGGCGATGAAGTATTTTTATCTGGCTATAAAGAAAAGCCGCTTGGGGCAGGTTTTTATCCGGCCGACATCACCAAAGAAGAGCTTAATAACGCTGATGTAAAAGATAAAACAGGGCTTTACTCACTTATTAAACGCGATGAACTAGGTAATTTATACAGCACGCCTTATTCAGAAGAATATGCCGTAGAACTTGCCCAAGCAGCTAAGTTACTTAGAGACGCTAGCAAATTAGCTGACGACAAAGAATTTGCCAACTACCTAAACTTACGAGCTGACGCAATACAAAGCGATGATTTCCAAGCCTCTGACTTTGCTTGGATGGATATGAAAAATAATCCTATCGATGTTGTTATTGGCCCAATTGAAAACTACGAAGACCAATTATTTGGTTACCGTGCTGCCTATGAATCGTATGTACTAATTAAAGATTTAAAATGGAGCGAACGCCTGGCTAAATTTGCTGCCTTTTTACCTGAGCTGCAAAAAGGCTTACCTGTTGATAGCAAGTACAAGCAAGAAGTGCCTGGCTCAGATGCTGACTTAAATGCCTACGATGTTGTTTATTATGCTGGGCACTCAAATGCCGGCAGTAAAACCATTGCAATTAACTTACCAAATGATGAGCAAGTTCAGCTAGAAAAAGGCACACGTCGCTTACAGCTTAAAAATGCAATGCGAGCGAAGTTTGATAAAATTTTAGTCCCTATCGCAGAGCAGTTAATTGTGCCAGAGCAACGTAAACACATTACCTTTGATGCATTTTTTGCTAACACTATGTTCCATGAAGTAGCTCACGGTTTAGGTATTAAAAATACTATTACCGGCAAAGGTACCGTTCGCCAATCTCTACAAGAGCATGCTAGCGCCTTGGAAGAAGGTAAAGCAGATATTCTTGGTCTGTACATGGTTGAACAGTTACTTAAAAAAGGGGAAATCACTGAAGGGACGTTAGAAGATTACTACACCACCTTTATGGCGGGTATTTTCCGCTCTGTGCGTTTTGGTGCTTCAAGTGCACATGGTAAAGCAAACATGATCCGCTTTAACTTTTTTGCTCAAGAAGGTGCCTTCTCTAAAAATGAAGACGGCTTGTATAGCATCAACATGGATAAAATGGGCGACGCTATGGCTAAATTATCGCGCCTTATTTTAACTCTGCAAGGTGATGGTGATTACGAAAAAGTAGATCAACTGATTGCCACTCATGGCGACATTAAAGCGGAACTAGCTAAAGATTTAGAAAAGTTAAGCAAAGCGAACATCCCTGTAGATGTGACCTTTAAACAAGGTAAAGACGTGCTTGGCCTTAATTAATAAAAACTAACCACATAAAAAAAGCGTTACATTGTAACGCTTTTTTTATTATTTGAATTATTTATCACTCATCACTTTACGAACAACCGGCTCAAGGCTTGCCATTCCCCACTGCTTGCCAGTTTCAATTGCAGACTCTATATCTGCACCTTGTTGATGAGCTGAAATAGCCATTAGCGCACCAACACGATTACTGCTCGCACAATGAACAACCACTGACTCACCTTCAAGTTCTTCTAAAAGGCTAGCTAATCGTTTTGCATTGTCGATGTTTACATCTTGTGCACCTGCAATAGGAATTGCGTGATAGCTCATTCCTAAAGAATTGACTAACGCGCCTTCATCCCAGTCTTGCTCATCTGCTGCACGTAAATTAATAACATGCTTAACATTAGCTTGTGATAGTTGCTTAAACTGCACATCACTGGGCTGCGCTGCAGAAAAAACCAAGTTGTTATGTGCTGCAAAGTTTTTAATATTAGCGTTATTTACCACATCTACAGCTACTGGCTGCTCGCCCGCTATCACTGCTGACACCGCAATGGCTGCAATAAATACACTTGTACAGAGTTGTTTGATTAATTTCATACTATCCCCTCAAAGTAACTCATTTTGATTTTTAAAAATGCGCTTTTAATTGCTCTATCTGCTCATGAGTATAAGGCACACTCGGAAACTTGCCCCATACCGGCGCAGGCCATGCAATATCTGTTTTAAAACGCGCGATATGATGAATATGTAGTTGTGGCACCATATTACCCAATGCGGCTACATTTAACTTATCAGGATTAAACACCTCCATTAACAAATGACTGAGTTTCGCTGACTCGTGTAAATAAGTAATTTGTTGCTGCTCGGTTAAATCAATAATCTCTTTTAAGCCCGCTATTCTGGGGACCAATACAAACCAAGGATATTGGCTGTCGTTTAATAGTAACACCTTACAAAGTGGCCAATCAGCCAGTTCAATACAATCTCTTTTCAGTTCAGGTGCTAAGGTAAATGATGTTTTGCTCATGTTAAAGTCCTTAGATTATTTTACCGCACACTTTATAGCATTTAGTTGCAGTTGCACACGCTTGTGCTTTACCATCGAGATAATTTTATGTAAGTAAAGGCAATCCTGTGTTAAAAAAACTAAAACACCTCTCACTGGCAATTCCCCTACTCGCGGGCGCATTAAGCGCAGAAGCTGAGCCACTAACGCTTGAGCGTATATTTGATGATCCGAGCTTAGCAGGCAAATCTCCGGTACAACTTAAGTTTTCGCCTGATGGTAGCCGGGTTACCTACTTACAAGGTAAAACCGATGACTATAACCGCTACGATTTATGGGAATATAATTTAAAAGATAATACCAACCGGTTGTTAGTTGATTCGGCGCAGTTATTTTCAGGCCCAGAAAATCTCTCCGATGAAGAAAAAGCACGCCGCGAACGCCAACGTATTTTTGGAAAAGGTATCCTTGAATATAAATGGTCAAAAGATGGGAAAGCACTGTTATTCCCTCTTAATGGCGATCTTTATTACTATGACTTAGATGCTAAAAATAGTAAAAAGCTGACTAACACAGACGCATTTGAAACCGATGCGCGTTTTTCTCCAAAAGGAAATTTCGTATCCTTTATCCGAGAGCAAAACCTATATGCACTAGAGCTGGCTTCAGGTAAAGAAATTCAGTTAAGTAAAGATGGCGGTGGCGTAATTAAAAACGGCATGGCCGAATTTGTGGCGCAAGAAGAAATGAGCCGTATGACCGGTTATTGGTGGGCAAATGATGAATCTAAAATCGCCTTTACTCGCGTTGATGAAAGCCCTGTTCAAGAAGCGATTCGTAACGAAATTTATGCTGATGAAGTAAAACTATTTAACCAGCGTTATCCATTTACTGGCACCAATAATGTTGACATTCAACTTGGGGTGGTAAAGCTTAATGATCAAGCAGTTGACTGGATTGACTTAGGCGACGATAAAGATATTTATATTGCCCGCGCTAAGTGGCTAAACGACAGCAATACGCTCTCTTATCAATGGCAAAACCGCTCGCAACATAACTTAGAACTACGTTTTTACAACACTAAAACAAAACAGCAAACCGTTGCTTTAACTGAAAAAAGTGATACCTGGATCAACTTGCATTTTGACCTTGAATTTTTAAAAGATAAAAAGCATTTTGTATGGGCCTCAGAGCGCGATGGATTTAAGCACCTTTATTTATATCGTAATAACGGCCAACTTATCCGCCAGATTACCGCAGGTGATTGGGTCGTAGATAGCCTAAAAGGGATAGATGAAAAAAATGGCGTTGTTTACTTTGCTGCACGTAAAGATACCCCGCTAGAGAGCCATTTATACAGTGCGCCTTTATTTAAAAAAGGGGGTATGAAGCGCATTACTGAAAAAGGCCAATACCATAATGTCGTTCTAGCGAAAGATAATAAAACTTTCATTGATAATAGCTCATCGGTTAATAAGCCAAATTCAGCTGCACTGCGCAAAATTAATGGTGAGTTTATTACGTGGCTTGAAGAGAATAAGCTTGATGACTCTCACCCACTTACCCCGTATCTAACTGATTTAGCCCAGCCCGAATACGGCACAATTACCGCTGAAGACGGCCAAATTATGCATTACCGTTTATTTAAACCAGCAAACATGGCAAAGGGTAAAAAGCATCCGGTTATTGTAAACGTTTACGGTGGTCCTCATGCTCAGCGAGTAACCAATAGCTGGCGCAGCAAAAACTTATACTTTCAATACATGGCGCAACAAGGTTATGTAATTTTTCAACTTGATAACCGAGGCTCTTACAATCGCGGTAAAAAGTTTGAAGATGCGATTTATAAGCACTTAGGCGTTGTAGAAGTGGCGGATCAAATCAAAGGCGTTGAGTTTTTACGTACTCTTGATTACGTAGACCCTGCTCGCATAGGTATATACGGCCACAGCTACGGTGGTTATATGGCGCTAATGACCATGTTTAAAGCAGGCGATTACTTCAGCGCGGGTGTATCTGGTGCTCCGGTTACCGACTGGGCTCTATACGACACCCATTACACCGAGCGCTATTTGGGTCACCCAGATACTAATGCCCAAGGCTATATCGACAGTGCTGTGTTCCCATACGCTGAAGGCTTAAAAGGCCCATTAATGATTTACCATGGCATGGCCGATGACAACGTATTATTTACCCATGCCACTAAATTATTTAAACAGCTGCAAGATAACAATCAACAGTTTGAAATGATGACTTACCCGGGCTCAAAACATAGCCTTCGCGGTAAACAAGTTCAAACTCATTTACATCAAACTATTACAAACTTCTTTAACCGTAATTTTAATACAAAGTAACTAAAACCGGGTTAATTATTCGACTAAAGGCTGATATAAGTATCAGCCTTTTTTTATGCAGATAAGCTATATTGAAACGTCAACAAACAATAATTAAATTCATTATAAGCACCCGTTAAGTAAAAGTTCGGCCTATCCTTTTTATTGTATTTACGCAAACTAGTTAATAAAGAGAGTATTAAAAATACAATATAAGGAAAATAAAACCGTATTAGCCTATATTTTAACTATGCTTATTTAAGAGAAATAATGCTCTAATACGGGAACATGCATATGCCAAACCTCCGTCGTTTTACTATATTTCAACGTTTAGCCATTTTAGTAGGGATTGTAATTTTTGGTTTAATTGTATTGAGTATTTCGAGTTTAAGTAATCAATATAAATCGCTTAAAAATGAGCAATATCTAAAAACTAAAAATGTGGTGGAAACTGCTTATAGCATCATTACACACTACGCAGCGCTTGAACAAAGTCAAACACTCACTCGTGCACAAGCACAATCTCAAGCGATGGCCTCAATACGCTCATTGCGTTACGATGATACTAACTATTTTTGGATCAACAATTATCAGCCAGCCATGGTAATGCACCCAATTAAACCAGCCCTTGAAGGGAAAGATTTAACGAATAATAAAGACCCTGATGGCACCCCTTTGTTTGTTGAAATGGTTGATGTTGTTAAAAAATCCGGCGAAGGCTATGTGCCTTACAAGTGGCCAAAACCCGGCAGCGACAAACCCGTAGATAAAATTGCGTATGTAAAAGGCTTTAATCAATGGCAATGTGAATCGCCCCGTGTTTGCCAGAGACTCAATAACTTGAGAAACTGGAACTATGAAAAAATCAAATCGCTATAC
>NZ_LYRQ01000086.1:0-9667 GCF_001661605.1 Pseudoalteromonas sp. MQS005
AAATATAATCCTTATGTTAAAATTTAAGGTGTATATATTAAAATGGAATAAACGCTGTTAAAAGCCTTTTACTGTTATGAATTACTGGTGAGTTAAATAAATTTTATTCTGCTAAGGTCAATAGATCAGAGCGTAATTTTTAAAATATTAGGAATGGATATGGAACTAGATCCACTTTTACTATCCCGAATACAGTTTGCGTTTGTTGTGTGTTTCCATGCAATATTCCCTGTCTTCACTATAGGCTTGGCAAGCACAATTGCTGGCTTTGAATTCTTATCATTTAAAACGGGTAATCCAATATGGCAAAGGCTCTCTAAATTTTGGATTCAAGTTTTTGCAGTCGTATTTGGTATTGGTGTTGTATCCGGTATCGTCATGTCCTTTCAGTTTGGAACTAACTGGAGTAACTTCTCCTATGCAACCGCAAACTTTTTGGGTCCAGTACTGAGTTACGAGGTTGTGACTGCGTTCTTTTTAGAGGCTGCCTTCTTAGGTGTATTATTATTCGGTAGAGATAAAGTGCCACAAGGTGTTCATCTATTCGCCGCCTGTATGGTTGCGTTAGGTACATTTATATCTTCTTTTTGGATACTTGCAGCTAACTCCCTTATGCAGACGCCTCAGGGATTAGAATTAGTAAATGGCATTTATCATGTTTCTTCATGGTCTGAGGCATTGTTTACTCCCTCGTTTGGATATCGCTTTCTACATATGGCTTTGGCTTCTTTTTTAACTGCGGCATTGGTTGTAGCAGGCGTAAGCGCATGGTTCCTGCTTAAAAACAGAGAGTTTGAAGCTAACCGAAAAGCGCTTTCAATCGCATTATGGTTTTTACTTTTCTTAGCTCCGGCACAAGCGCTTGTAGGTGATTTTCATGGAATTAACACACTTAAACATCAGCCTATGAAAGTAGCTGCAATGGAAGGTAACTGGGAAACACAAAAAGGTGTTCCACTGTTACTATTTGCAATACCTGATAAAGAAGAGCAAACAAATCATTTTGAAGTAAAAATTCCAAAACTAGCCAGCTTCATTTTAACTCATGACTGGGATGGTGAAGTACCAGGCCTTAAAGAAGTGTCTAAAGAAGAGCAGCCACCAGTATTTATTGTATTTTGGTCGTTTAGAATCATGGTTGCGCTTGGCTTTTTAATGATAGGGTTTGCATTGTGGGGCTTAATCTTAAGAAGAAAAGGACAGTACTATAAATCGCCTTTATTTTTAAATGGCTTAAGATTAATGAGTTTAAGCCCGTTTTTTGCTGTTTTAGCTGGTTGGATAGTAACAGAAACTGGCAGAGCGCCTTGGTTGATTTATGGTCAAATGACCCATGCTCAAGGACTAACCCCTTCACTAACCGGCGGTATGGCACTATTTACTTTAGTTGGGTATATCATCGTTTATTCACTCGTATTCAGCTCTGGTGTTTACTACTTATTAAAAGTGTTTAAAGGCGGAATAGAAAAGGCGAGTGCACCACATGAGATGGATGAAATTGAGCGCCCTATGCGTCCGTTTTCTGCAGCACATGTTGCTATCGATGAAAAGGAATAAATTATGGAACAACCATTTGATTTAACCATTATTTGGGCAGGCATTATTGGTTTTGGGATCATGATGTATGTATTAATGGATGGTTTTGACTTAGGGCAGGGGATTTTATTTCCCTTTGCCCCAAACGAAAAAGCACGCGACAAAATGATGAATTCAGTCGCCCCTGTCTGGGATGGAAATGAGACTTGGCTAGTACTTGGTGGTGCGGGTTTACTTGCGGCATTTCCACTGGTTTATTCTGTTTTTTTACCTGCACTATATATAGGTGTTTTTTTATTACTGGCTGGACTGATTTTTAGAGGAGTTGCATTTGAGTTTCGTTTTAAAGCAAAAACGTCAAAACATTTATGGAGCTGGTCATTCTCAGTAGGTTCTATTGTTGCCTCATTTGCTCAAGGAGCGGTCGTTGGTGCTTATATACAGGGCTTTGAAACAGAGGGTTTTGTATATTCTGGTGGCCCGCTTGATTGGTTAAGTGTATTTACCATATTGACCGGATTAGGATTGGTTGTAGGTTATGCATTATTGGGAAGTACTTGGCTCATAATGAAAACTGATGGTGAAGTACAAGAGTGGGCTTATAAAATTACGCCAAAATTACTAGTCGCATTTTTAGTTATGTTTGCAATTGTATGTGTTTATACCCCTTACATCGATGACAGCGTTATGAGCAGATGGTTTGATGAGATAAGCTTGTTATGGATAATTCCTGTTTTAGTGATTTATTGTGCTTACGTTGTTTATCGTTCAGTTAAAAAGCAAAGTGACGGTATGCCGTTTGTAGCAACAATGGGTATTTTCTTGTTTAGTTACATAGGCTTATTAGCCAGTAAATGGCCATATATTGTCCCACCTAAGTTTACTATTTGGGACGCTGCTTCGTCGTATAATTCTCAGTTATTTTTACTTATAGGGTTTCTTTTTGTTATCCCTATTGTATTAGGTTACACAAGCTGGAGTTACTGGGTATTTAGAGGGAAAGTTAAGGATACTGGTTACCACTAGATGCTTAAAAAAAATAAACCCGCCAGTGAGAGTCCAGCTCTCACTGGCAAGCTGTTTTTAAAACGCTACAGTAAAAAACAGTCATTTTTACTTTATGCGGCTGTATTGTCAGGAACAGCCTCTACGTTACTTCTTTTAATTCAGTGGGTTACTTTTAGCTATTTAGCACACAGCCTATTTATTGAAAAAGCACAATTAAATGACTTTTATAGCTCCTATATATTGCTCTTTGGTTCATTAATCGGCCAGCCATTGTTTACAAGACTACAAGTTCATTTGAGTCAAAAAGCCAGTGTGCTGATCAGAAATGATATTCGGCTATCAATTTTAGCTAAATGGCGGATGTCGAGCCCTTTGGTGTTAAAAAAACACTCCGCAGGGGCCTCTGCAGCTCAATGGATAGAAGAAGTTGAATCTATGGATAGCTACTTCTCTAGATATTGGCCGCAGCAAAATTTAGCTATTATATCTCCTATTTTAATATTAAGTGTTATTGCTTGGCTTGATTGGCTATCGGCATTGCTTTTACTTATTTCTGCGCCTCTTATTCCGTTATTTATGATTTTGGTGGGAATGGGCGCGGAAAAAGTTAATCAGAAGTATTCATTGATCCGTCAGCGTTTGGCTGGTCACTTTTTAGATAGAGTGGCAAATCTTGATTATATTAAATTATTGCGCTCAGAAAGCGCAATTTATGACGAGGTTAAAGTTAATAGTGAAGGTTACAGAACCGTTGTAATGAAAACGCTTAAGCTCGCATTCTTATCCTCAACGGTATTAGAGTTTTTTACAAGTGTCGCGATTGCTAGCTTGGCAATCTATATTGGTTTTTCTTTATATGGGTCAATCGATTGGGGACCCGCAAGCGAACTTACTTTATTTTCAGGGTTAGCAATTCTTATTTTAGCACCTGAATTTTTTCAACCACTTAGAAATTTAGCTGCATTTTACCATGACAGAGCGACTGCTTTAGGCTCTGCTAATAACCTCGTCTTATTGCTTGATAGCGATGCATGTGATGAAAAAAGCACTACAAGTAAAATGTATTATAATTTAATTGTACCTGATAGTGGTTCAGAGCAACACATTGCGGTTAGATTGCAAAACTTAGTCATTGGATACAACCAGAAGTTACCACTTCCTCATACAATTAATATTGATATACAACAAGCACAAATGTTAAGTATTACGGGGCCTTCGGGTGCAGGTAAGTCAACACTTTTAAACACACTTGCAGGATATACAGCACCGATAGCGGGCACTATGAGTATTTATCCGCAAGCAGCACCCATTGCGTACTTGCCTCAAAGAGGGTGGATAAAAAGTGACACCGTTTTTAATAATTTAAAAGTGTTAGCACCTAATGCCACAAAAGAGCAGATGTTTGATGCGCTTCGAATTGTTGGTCTTGATAAAGAGTTATTACAAAAACACACGGGTTTAAATACTCTTATTGGCGAACATGGGCAAGGTTTATCTGGCGGGCAAATTCAGCGTATTAGTATTGCAAGAGTATTATTAAATCCAGCACCATTGATTTTATTAGATGAACCCACTTCTAAGTTAGATAGATTGAGTAAAAAATATATTATCAGTGCGCTTAAAATACTTAAAAAAGAGCGTATATTAATTGTTGCCTCGCACGACCCATTACTTTTGAATATTGCTGATGCCCATTTAGATTTATCAATAACAAGCACAGAGGATGACAATGAAGTATTGGTTTAAACTTTTATACCAAAGTCAAAAAAAACGTCTTTTTTTAGGTGTTTTCTGGGCTTTATTAACTGTTATTTCAGGTGTGAGTTTATTGATGGTATCGGGCTGGTTTATCACAGCTACAGCATTAACGGGTATTGCAATAAGCTTGGGCATTACTTCTATATTAAATTTATATATACCCGGCTCCGGTATTCGTTTTTTTGCATTAAGTAGAACGATCTCTCGGTATATAGAAAGAATTTACAACCACGATACTATTTTAAGATTAATATCTGTTTTTAGATTATCTCTTTTTAATAATCTTTCAAAATCAACCATAGAGCAGTTGAGAGCTCGTTCTGATAGCGAATGGCTTAGTAAGCTAACGGTTAACTTAGATGCACTTGATAGTTTACTTCTTCGTTATATTGTCCCGCCAATTATTTCAGTATTACTGATCACTATATTAACTGTATTTACCGGCTTTATTTGGTTGGACTTTGCATTGTATTTTGCTTTGTTTTTATTATTTGGTATTACCTCAGTAATTGCAATAACAACCAAGTTTACAGCTAAGCTTTCATATAAATATGCCAGTATGATGGACGAGTTTAGGCAAAAAATAATTGAGCACTTAAGTGGCGCCTTTGAGCTAAAGTCAATAGGGTTAATGCAACATCATGAGCAGATTATTATTGACGAATTGGCGTTATTTAACTCTCTGCAAGAACAGCTGAATGCAAGAATTGCTAATGTTCAGCTAATTTTTGATTCATTATTAAATATTGCATTGTTTGTTGTGGTTGTGAGTGCTTTTTTTGCAGTTAATGAACAGCTCATAAGTGAAGCACAAGCAATTATGCTCGTAATGATGCTGATAGGTACCTATGAGGTTGTTCAAAGTTTACCTAATCATTTTAGCTCTTGGGGGCAGACTTCTTTTGCAGCGACAAAACTAGCAGCTTTATCCCGTTCTAATCCATCAAGTAAATACAAAGAGATTAAGCCCCTAAGCGATATTCAAATAGATATAAAAAATCATAATAAAATACCTAAAAGCTTAGATACGCCTCTTAGTTTATCTATAAAACAGACCCAGTGTGTTTCAATTATTGGCCGCTCTGGTACTGGTAAATCAACGTTTGCTAATTTGTTAATGGGTATTGAAAGTATTGATTCAGCTCATGGAGGTGTTTACATTAACCAAATAAACCTGCAAGAGATAGCATCTAATAGTTGGTATAAAAAAGTGAGCTACCTACCTCAAAGTGATGCCATTTTTTCAGGAACACTTGGTTATAATTTAATATTAGGTTTAGATGGCATTTCAGAGGGTGATATTTGGTCAGTTCTAAAAACAGTAGAGCTATACGATTGGGCGATTAATTTACCTGATGGTTTAAATTATTGGTTGGGTGAAACCGGAGGTATTGTCTCTGGCGGACAGGCAAGACGTATTTGTTTGGCAAGATTATTACTTCGAAGCCCTGAACTAGTTGTTTTAGATGAACCCTTTAGTAATCTTGATGAATCAATGGCGTGTCGAGTATGGGCTAATATGGCTCCTTGGTTAGCTAAAAAAACAATTGTGTTGTTAACTCATGAAACCCCTCAATTTTTAAGGAATAAAACTGCTAATTTAGTAATATCGCTTGATTAATTTATGTAAATTTTAACTTGTTGATTTTTGATGACTGACAAGTATAAGTTTTGAATGAAGTCTATACTTAAAGTTAATATTTAATTGAATAAGTCGAAATGCTCTATAACTCAAGGTTAGATATTAGGGTCTGTTGACCTTTGCGGATTAAAATTTGTTCAAACTAGGGGCGGTTTAATCGCGGCGCGAGGTTTGTAACCTAGTGGGCTAAGTAAAAACCAAGCAAAGCTTCCGCGTCCTGCTCACGCCCCTTACCGACATCCATGTAGGCAACAAAGAGTAAATCGTTTCTAGGCAGAACCCTTCGGGCAGCGCCTGTTTGGCATTGATGCTGCGTTATCGCCTATTTATGGGGAATAACCACACCACATAGGCTCTGCCTTGCCTAAATACCAAACAGACTGCTGCAAATTTAACCTTGAAAGATCAACAGACCCTAACGTAATTAGCTTTTCTTCGTTCATAATATGAAAAAACTAAATATCAAAAATTGTTTTTTTAGAGTTAAGTGAGGGCTTTAATAATATATAGTTAAAAGTAAGTTTAAATTAGTACTTACTTTTAACCTAAGCTCTAATCCCGGTCCTTTTCGTTGGACAGGACAAGCATTTGTAACAAGAATCTAACTAATTTTTATGCTACTTTTTTATATTCATTTAGACCGCCTGCAATGTATTTTGCATTTACATAACCCATAGACCTGAGGGTGGCCGCCGATAATGCCCCTCGGTTATTAGCATTGCAGTAGCATAATATTTCAGTATTTAAATCTGGAAGCTTAGATTCTATGAGCATTTCCAATTTTCCCCGACTTATATTTAATGAGCCTGTAATATGGCCATTTGCATGTTCATCAGGGTCTCTTATATCAAGTGCTATTGCCCCCGATGCAATCAACTGGTTGACCGTATTGGCTTCTACTTTTTCGACTTGAGTTTGGGCTATATTTGCCAAGTTTTGGAATTTTTCAGTGTATTTCATAGGTCACCTTTTGGTTATAAAGTAGTAAATTAAAAATATTAGATAGTATATTTTGCATAAAGCCTCTCGCTTTTAATTTTCAGCTCACGGTAATACGGCTGGTGTGAAGCTTATTGCATTGGTTTTACCTGTTAGTTTTAACGCTTTTGATTAATATTCCACCGAGGTAAAGTGCAACCCCAAAAGCAACATGAGACACAATTACCTTTGTAATAACAAACATGGGGTTGGGAGTTAAGTAACCGGCAATACCCATTCCCATACCCGGTTGCATGATTAAATAAGGAATAACAACGGTAACCATACCTATGATTATTGCAGGTTTAAACATTGGCTTTTCAAGCCATTTTAATCCAAATACAAGGAGTAAAAGGGCAGCAAATACAATACCTATAAAATAATGGCCTAACCAGCCAGCTAATAGCTCATAGGGCAGTGCTGGAGATGCTTTTATAGAAGTATGGTAAAACTGACCATCAAACATATAAAGCATCCACCGGCCTATAAATTCATATTTGGTGAGCGGGGTATCAAATAGGTAATGTCGACTCCAATTCCAAATATCTAACATTGCAGTTGCGAGAGTACCTAATATAATTGAATAAAAGCTGAGCTTGACGAGGTATTTCATTTTAATCTCCACAGGGTTATACCAAAGGAATGGATACAGATAAACGAACATTTCGCCCCATTCCTAATGTGTAACCTTTATAAGTATCTAAAAAATTTCGATATGATTTATCAAAAAGGTTATCTATTTTAAGTTGAATAAAAAAAGGCTTATCAAGCAACAGCGAATCTGCCGATGCACTAATCCCAAAAAGTCCATAGCTTTTAGTTGACGCGGTTCCAAAAGGTAAATCATCATATTGGGAGAATGGCTCATAAGCCCCAGCTGATTGTTTATCTGCATAAAAAGAATAGTTAGCGTTGAGCTGTAGATTTTTTGTTAGCTTTGTATTGTCAAACAAATAATTCACTGCAATGTAGCCACTATCCGCAGGCATCATAGGAAGTTCTTCAGTTGTTTGCGCTAACTCACTATTGATCCATGTATAGTTTGCTTCGACGGAGGTTTTTTTATTAATCTTCCAATTTAGTTCAGCTTCTACACCACCGATAGTGGCGTTGTTTTGTTTTTGAACGTATATGGGGAGTGAGGAGTCTTGATCAAACGATAAGGAGTTTGCTTGGTATATATAGTCGTCTATTTTGTTATGGAAATAGGTTATTGTACTATCTAGTTTATTTCCTAAATAAGTTAAGCCAATTTCTTTATTTAAGGAATATTCTTCTTTTAGTTCAGGGTTACCTATTTGATATGCAGCCACACCACCATGAACACCATTTGCGTAAAGGTCGAATATTGAGGGAGCTCTAAAACCTCGTGCAACCCTGTTCATCAATAGCCATTGGTTGTCAAGCTTCCATGTTACACCAATTGATCCACTCAGTGCTTGCCATTGATGCTCTGTAAAATCACTTACCCATGTTTGTTCTGTATTAATAGCTTGTTGTTTTATTGAGTCATAACGCGCACCGAACTCAGCTATATATAGATCTGAGTCTAATACTTCATACAAGAATATCGCTTTAGAACTATAGTCAGCATCCGGTACAAGTGTGCCAATTGAGGTGTTCTGATTTTTATTAACAAGCTCAGTGCCAAATTGGCCCTTCCAACCATGTACTTGTGGGTGATTGAGTGAAATAGTGGCTTGCTTTCGCTCTAAAGAGATAGCTAAATCTTTATTATATTCCGTTAATTGTTGATAGGAAGCGCCTGTTACTGCATCCCTCTCATTCTTTTGTAGACTTAGTTTAATATTAGCTGACCACTCAGATAAAAATTCATAATTTAAGTTTGCTGCAAAGTTTTCGTTACGTAACTTTTGACCTGTAGGAAGGCCATTCGGTTGTAAGAAGTTTTGATCGTTATTCCAAATGTTTATGCGAAAGTCCGCATTTAAGTGGTGGGCGGAATACCCTATGGCGACATCAGCATTTTTAATATTGAAGTCTGTAAAAGGAATTTTACCGGTAAACTTCGGAGCATTTAGTGTTTGTGAATCGTAATAAGATTGAGTGTTTGGTGTTTTGAAATTATCAGCCGCAGACTCAGTTAAAGCTGCGTTCCAGCCCCATCGGTTTGAGCCACCTGACAAACTCAGATTATAATCTTTTTGTGAGTTATTCGTTTGATACGATAGCCCTACATTAGCATCAGAAATAATGTTATCTGCGCCAATGGGAATATCACTGCTTATTAAATTAACAACGCCACCTATTGCATCTGCACCATATAAGACACTCATCGGCCCTTTTACTAACTCTATTCTTTGGGCCAGTACAGGTGTTAAACCTGGAGGATGACGAACACCAAACTGTAAAAAGTCTTGCGCCACTGAATTCCATAAAATTTTTATTCTATTTCCACTCAAACCTCTGATCACTGGCTTCCCAGACTGGCTGCCTGTTGATATTGAGCTAACACCGCTGTAACTGGCTAATGAATCACCTAAAGATAAAGTCTGTTTTAATCTCTTTTCTTGCCCATCTAGTATTTTTATTGCTGCTGCAGAATCAAGAACCTTAGTAGCGAAAGGAGAAGCGGTTACAGTTATTCGGTCTATTTCTGAATAACTATGCTTGTCTTGATTTGCAAATAAAGAATTAGAAAACAGCAGTAAAAAAAATATCAATTTAATTTGATTCATACTTAGCCCTTACAAAAAGTAAGATGTTATATTATATCTTAAAAAT
>NZ_LYRQ01000087.1:0-9209 GCF_001661605.1 Pseudoalteromonas sp. MQS005
AAAGTTAAATTGGTTAAAGTTGATCAATAAAATTATTTTTAAATTAATTTATCATTGCATCAGCAGCTTAGTTAAAGTCAAACAAATTAATTGTATTTTGTGTTTGAATTTAACATTTTTGTTGGCTATTTATTAAATGTAGATGAATTTAATGCTACAAAAATATAAATATAAAGGTGAGGATTTTACCGATGAAGAGACAGAAAAGAGATCGTTTAGAAAGAGCTCATTCTCAAGGTTTTAAAGCTGGTTTAGCTGGTCGCTCAAAAGAGCACTGCCCTTATCAACAAGTTGATCCTAAGTCTGAGTGGCTTGGTGGTTGGCGCGAGGCAATAGAAAATCGCAATATGTATAAAACATAAACTCACAACGAATTTAAGCAAAAAAGCCTCTAGTTAGAGGCTTTTTTGTTGCGTGCATTAAAATTAAAACGCGCTAGTGTCTTGGAATAAGCCCACTTTTAAATCTTTTGCTTCGTATATAACGCGGCCGTCTACTTCAACAGTGCCATCAGCCATGCCCATAAACAACTTACGTTTAATAACGCGTTTCATATCGAGACGGTAAGTTACTTTTTTTGCCGTTGGTAGAATTTGGCCAGTAAATTTCACTTCGCCTACACCTAATGCGCGGCCAAGACCAGGGCCACCAGACCAGCCTAAGAAAAACCCAACCAGTTGCCACATTGCATCTAAGCCTAAACAACCCGGCATTACAGGGTCGCCTTTAAAGTGGCAGTCAAAAAACCATAGGCTAGGGTCAATATCTAGCTCAGCAATAATTTGGCCTTTACCGTGCTCACCACCATCATCGGTGATAGAGATGATACGATCCATCATTAACATGTTGTCACTTGGTAAACGACAATTTCCTTCACCAAACATTTCACCTTGACCACAAAGGATCAAATCTTCTTTTGTATAGCTATTTTTAGGTTCCATAACACTTTATCTTTGCTTAGAAATTGCCCCGTACTTTAGCGTACACTTGTACGCTAAACAACTCGGAGCAGTTAAAAAATGGTTTAAATATAGCCAATCAGTCAATGCAACTGATTTTAGTATGATTAAACCGCGCAATTACTAACAGAAATCATTATAATTAGGGCTGACTTTTAATCAGTTTAAAGGAAATTTATGACCCTTTTTGTTAACTCACTCACTGTGATTGATTTTTCTTACTTATGCAATAAACGCGGTGCAGTTGGCGAAAGTTGGATTGTTGATTTGACTTTACATGGCAAACTAAATGAAGAGTCTATGGTTTTAGACTTTGGCTTAGTTAAAAAGCAAATAAAAGGCATTATTGATGAGTGTATTGATCACCGTTTAGCTGTTCCAAATAACATAAACGGTAGCATTAATGAATTTGCTGATCATAAAACATTAGATTGTACATTTGGTGAGAATAAGCACCTTGCAATGAGTGCGCCTCATCAAGCTTTTTGCCTGATAGATACCGATAAGATAACCATTGAGTCGGTTACAGAGTATTTAGTTGCCACAATACTGCCACAGCTTCCTGATAATATTGAAAAAATTGAACTGGTATTAAAGCCTGAGCACAACCAAAGTTTTTACTACCACTACAGCCATGGCCTTAAAAAGCATGATGGTAATTGCCAGCGCATTATTCATGGCCATCGTTCACAAATAGGGATCAGCTTAGGTGGTATCTCTATGCCTCGTTTACAAAAACAGTGGGCTGATAAATGGCAAGATATTTACTTAGCTACCAGCGAAGATCAAATCAGCGCCTCTGAATTAAAACACATTATCGCCAAAGAAGATGACGTGTGTTTTGCATATACAGCCGCGCAAGGTTATTTTGAAATGGCTATTAGCGAATCGCGTTGCGACATTTTACCAATAGATACCACAGTAGAATGTATTGCTGAGTATATTGCCGGCCAAGTAAAACTGCAGCATCCAGAAAAAGACGTAAAAATTACCGCTTATGAAGGCGTTGGCAAAGGGTCAATTAGTTATGCTTAAATCCTTATTAGTGTCAGCGTTAATTGCATCATTTAGTTTTAGTGCTTTGGCAGTTGAACTAAAAGGGCATTTAACTCAAGGCGGCTTGGTTACAGGGCAATTAAATAACGCAAAATCGGTTAGTTTAAATGGTAAGCCATTAAAGCTATCTGATAATGGCTTATTTGTATTTGGTTTTGGTCGTGATGCAAAACCAAACCACACTTTATCATGGGTTGATAAAAGTGGAAAAAACCACAGCCAAGATTTAGTTATAACCCTTCGCGACTACAACATCGATAAAATAACCGGTGTTGCAAAAAAATATGTATCGCCACCAAAAGCGGTCAGTGAACGTATTAGCCGTGAAGCGGTCGCGGTAAGAAAAGCGCGCGCTGTTGACTCTGACCTAGAGTACTTTTTACAGCCTGTGCTTAGGCCTGCCGAGGGCCGTATTTCAGGTGTTTATGGAAGCCAGCGTTACTTTAATGGTGAACCACGCAGACCACACTTTGGTTTAGACATAGCAAATAAAACAGGCTCTCCTGTGTATGCGCCGATCAGCGGTACCGTGGTATTTGCTGAACCAGATTTATATTACTCAGGTGGTACTTTAATTTTAGATCATGGCCACGGTGTTACCTCGACTTACATTCATCTAAGCAAGCTAGATGTAAAAGTGGGGGATAAAATTACACAAGGTATGAAAGTGGCTGAAATAGGTGCTACGGGCCGTGTAACTGGCCCGCATTTAGATTGGCGATTTAATTGGCAAGGTGAACGCCTTGACCCTGCATTATTGATGCAAGACACATTAGCAAACAAAAAGTAGAGATTATGACTCAAGTAGAGCGCGAAGCAATTATTGCGCAACGTATAAAAGATTCGACCACATCGGTTACAAAAGCGGTATTTCCTGGGCGTACTAATCACCACAATACGCTATTTGGTGGTGATGCATTAGCGTGGATGGATGAGGTTGCTTTTATAGCAGCTACCCGTTTTTGCCGTAAGCCATTAGTGACTATTTCATCTGATAGGGTAGATTTTAAAGAGGCTATTCCGGCAGGTTCATTTGCCGAATTAATCTCAAAAGTGTCGCATGTAGGGAATACCAGCCTAAAGGTAGATGTTGAAATATTCCTAGAAACCATGCACAAAGATAATAAGCATTCTGCTATTACGGGTAGTTTTACCTTTGTTGCCGTGGATGATAACCACAGACCAACACCGGTAGTATGCGATAAAATGCTACATGGCTTTGAGTTATAACGCTAAATAGTAAATTAATATAAGCACCTAGTTTTGGTGCTTATATTAAAACCCATTAAGAACACATCATACTCTATTTCTTAATGCTGCAAACTTAGCATTAATGTTTGTTTGAGATAATGAGTAAAAAAGGAGGGTGTAAATTTCAAAATAAAAAGGCGTGCACAAAGCACACCTTTTAAAAATTAAAGTACCATAGCGGCTATCCAGCCGAATACCAATAGCGGTAAATTAAAGTGAATGAAGGTTGGTACCACTGAATCCCAAATATGATCGTGCTGACCATCAGCATTAAGGCCGGAAGTTGGCCCTAATGTAGAATCAGAGGCCGGGGAGCCGGCATCACCTAATGCGCCAGCAGTACCAACAAGTGCAGCGGTTGCCATTACGGAAAAGTTTAGCTCTAAACATAAAGGAACAAATAAGGTGGCAATAATAGGCACCGTTGAAAACGAGCTGCCTATTCCCATCGTTATAAATAAGCCGACTAATAAAATTACAGCCGCAGCCATCGGCTTATTACCATCAAAAATTGCGGCGCTACTGTGAACTAAGCTGGCTACGTGTCCGGTTTCTTTCATGACCGCGGCAAAACCTTGTGCTGAGATCATAATAAAGCCAATCATGGCCATCATTGCCACGCCTTTACTAAATACGTCGCCGTTTTCTTCCCACTTAACCACACCAAATACACTAAATATAACCACGCCAACTAGGCCGCCTAATATCATAGAGCCACTGGCATTTTGAGCAATTAACGACGCAACAACAGCAAATAAACCAACCATCATTACTTTTTTGGGGTTATCAATTTCTGTTTGTTTACTCTCAACGGTAAGGGCGGTATTTGTATATTCTCGGCGTTTTCTATAAGTAATAAACAACGCAATTAACAACCCCACGAACATGCCAATAGCAGGAATAATCATTGCCAAAGGTACGCTGGTATTGACTATTTCAAGGCCATTATCCACTAGGTTTTTATGTAATATAGAGTATAAATAAATTCCACCAAACCCATAAGGGAGTACCATATACGAGGTAGCTAAACCAAAGGTTAAAATACAAGCAATAGCGCGTCTGTCTAATCGCAATTTGTTAAACACCACCAATAACGGCGGAATTAGAATAGGAATAAACGCAATATGAACAGGGACTAAATTTTGTGAAGAAATAGCACAAATCAAAATAATAAACAGGATAAAATAGCTGAGCAGGCTTTCGCTTGAGCCAGTTTGTGCGTTAACTTTTGCCAATAACTTCGCGGCTAAAATACGTGTTAGGCCTGACTTAGAAATTGCCACGGCAAATGCGCCCAACATAGCATAACTTAAAGCAATCTCGGCACCTGACGATAATCCTGAATTAAATGCATCGATGCTTTCTTTCAATCCCATGCCAGCGGTTAATCCAGCAACCAGTGCACTTATCGTCATTGCAACAATCACATTTACACGGACTAAAGTGAGTCCAAGCATTAAAATAACGCCGATAATTACTGCGTTCATAGATTTCTCTGTTTTGTAGATTTAATTAATTTTATCAGATCTTTAGCCTGATTTTTACGTTCTTTAGTAAATGGATGCCTTGCATAGCGCACTTGCTTAAATAACTCACAAAAAGCGGTTATTTGTTGCTCTGCATGGGGCGCTTGATTGCTAATGTGTTCTAAAGTTTGGGTTGGCGTGGCATTTTCAGGATAGCTAATCGCGTGTTTATTAGCCCAACGAATAATTTCATAAAATTCACTTACCAGTGGCGGTTGTTTTGTTGAGGCTTTAGGTCTGTTTAAATAAATAAAGTAAGCCGTAAAACTCAAAATTAAAATAATAATAACCCCAAGTGGCACCAGCCAAATAAACTTATTACCAAATAAGGTAGCAAACAAATCTTGTTGTTTGTCTTTATCAAACCCAAGCACCCAACTAGACCATTGATAATCTAAGTTTTCTAATTCAAGTCTAAGCCAATTAATGGCGGCATAGTTACTTAAACTAACGAGCCCAAAGTTAATATTATTTTTGAATTCGTCATTAAGGGTAGCACTTTGTGACAAGGAGCCGTTTAACCGCTCGGGTGCGACAACCGCCGTGGCATCAAATATTTTCCAACCCGCGCCAGTATATACTTCAACCCAGGCATGCGCATCGTATTGACGAATAGTCATATAATCACTGTTTTTATTTAACTCGCCACCTAAATAGCCACTGACAACACGCGCAGGAATACCTGCACTTCTAAAAATAAAGGCAGCGGCACTGGCATAATGCCCGCAAAAACCGCGTTTATTATCAAACATAAACTGATCGAGCGTATTTTCGCCGCGCATGGGTGTAGGTGTAAGTGTATAGCTAAATTCATTTTTTGAAAAATAGCTTAAAAGTCGATTAAAAAATTCATCGGCATTGGCGCTATTATTTTTTAATTGTTGCGCTAACTGCTGAGATTTTTGATTATTACTAACAGTTAATTGGCTATAAAACCGCTGTTGGGACTTATTAAGCGATGTACTAGATAACGGTTCACTATTAACTTCATATTGTAAAACCTTGGATTTATATTGTTGTTTACGTAATAAACCTAAAGTATTGGCAATAACATTGGGGGTTTCACTACTTGAAAAACCAAGCCCATATAGCCAATCTGAAATAGCAGGCTCAGCTATAACCGTATACTGAGCCTCATTTTCACTCGTACTTTTTTTAGCGGGTAATATCAACGCTTGCTTTAAAAAGGAGGATGTTTTCCACGCTGCACCATCAAATTCATCATGTACAATAGCGCGCCAATAATAGGGCGTAGGGGGTGGTGTACCATTAAATTTTGCTCTAAATACCAGTTCATCAGAATTTGATAACTTAGCTATATCAAACGGATCGACTTGCTCAGATAATCCTGTTTGTGCCATTTTTGGACCAGGTAGTTGCCAAAATGCCGGAAGTTTAGGTAAAAATAATAAAAGTATTACGGCTAAAGGAAAAGCCAGTAGCATAATTTTAGCACTTTGTTTTGAAGAGAGTTTTAAGCTATGACTAGACTCTAATAACCCTAGCACCGCAAAGTTTAAAATATAGAAGGTGCTTATAACTAAGGTAGTAAAAATGGTTTGGCTAAACAAATATACCGCTGAGAGTGAAAAGAACGTAAGGGTAATGATCAATTGGTAATGCTGTTTTGATTTTGCCTGCAATAATTTAAAAACACACGACAATAACAGCATGGCTACAAACAATACGACGGTATCTTTAAAGCCTATGCTGCTTAGCATAATAATTAATGCAATGGCGGCCAATCCATTAGCAAACCACGCGTTGGGTTTCTGCTTTTGTTTAACTGTTAAATAAACATTCCAGCCACATAACACGCTAAGCATTGCAATAAAGGGCAGGGGTAAGTGCTCTGTAAAAAAACTGACTAGCCCTAAATAAATAAACGATAGAGCAAAGTTAATAACGCGATGGTTTTTAATCTCATTCATTATCATTACCGACTTGGCTTAACGCTTGTAAACAGCGCTTATGATGCAGCTTGCCTGAATTGGTGGTGATTAATTTATTAGGAAGTTTTAAAGAATAATTAATATCACTTTCAAATGCTTGGCAAACTAAAAAACAGAGTTGCCCTAAACGCTGTTCGGTATCGCCCGTGACTAAGTTAAAATCGAATTGTGCATCCGCTGATTTAAAATCACTAAATTGTTTTACAAGTAATTGCTGTGTTTTTGCATAGTGCTTCCATGATATTCGCTGTAACCCCATTTCTGGTAAATGAGTAATTAAACTTTCAAATTCATCATCACCTTTATGTGTTTCAGTGCCTTCATCGGTATTATTTGCAACTAGGTTTTGGTGTTTTTGATTTGTTGTTTTAATTATTGACGGATAAACATACACTGCTTTATTCGGTTGTATATAACTCCACACACTGACTAAACCAAAGGGGTAATTACTGGCAATTTTTATTGGCTTTAACTTGTAACAGCCTCGCTTGGTGTAAGGTAATGATAATTGGCATTTTATTACTTCATTTTTAACGCGCGTAATGTAACACGCATTTTTTAAATCCTTGGGGTAACTCAATGTAATGGATTGGCAAGGATCATCGGCTTCTATTTGCCAAACTAGCTGTGGTGTCTGAGGCGCAAAACTGTCAATGGCGTATTTAAAGCTGACAGTTAAACCTCTGGCATTACTGTAGCCCAATAACAATGCAAAAATTATAATCACAAACATTAAATAAGCCATAAACAGAATTAAATTATTTTGATAATTAATCCCCATTACAAAATTTAATGATGCAACAACGCTAAAGTAAACGCCAAGCGTGGATGGTAAAACATAAATAGTATTATGTTTTAAGGTGATGCTATTTTTTTTGTGCTTATTTTTTAATAAGGCAGTTAAAATCGCGCTTTTTATATCGTGAATAAAAGTAGGGCGCTTAAATTTATAAATACGCATTTACCTAAACGGGCACTAAAACATGTTTTAAAATGGCCGCTATTTGTGTATCGCCCGCATCACTATGTAAACCTAATCGATGCTGACACACACTTGAAAAAACAGCCTGTACATCTTCGGGTAGTACATAATCACGGCCTTCAATATAAGCCCACGCTTTGGCCGATTTAGCCAGTGCCATACTGGCTCTTGGGGAAAGCGAAGTCGTTAATGTTTGAGACTCACGAGTATAAGTCACTAACTCAATTATATAATCAACCACTGGCGAACTTAGCGTGATATTTGATATAGCATCTTGAATTTGCTTAAGTTGATGTTGTTCAATTCGCTGCGGTAACTGCGAATAATCACGTTTTAGATTATTTAACAGTAACCGTTTTTCTGCATCTTTAGGTGGAAACCCTAAACTTATTCGCATTAAAAAACGATCTAGTTGTGATTCTGGTAACGGGTATGTACCTGCCTGATATAATGGATTTTGAGTCGCAATTACAAAAAATGGAGTAGGGAGCGGGTACTTGTCTCCATCTACTGTTACTTGATGTTCTTCCATCGCCTCCAATAAAGCACTTTGTGTTTTAGGACCCGCGCGATTTATTTCATCAGCGAGCACCACTTGGCTGAAAATTGGGCCTTTATGAAATGAAAAACTATGTTCATTATTATTAAATATATTGGTGCCAATAATATCAGCGGGCAATAAATCGCTGGTAAATTGTATACGCTGATACGATAACCCCAGTACTGCAGCTAATGCATGCGACAAAGTGGTTTTTCCCATGCCGGGTAAGTCTTCAATTAGTAAATGGCCTTCACTAAATAAACAGGCTAACGCTAATTTTATTTGTTGTTGTTTACCAAATATAACGGTAGATAGGTCATCAATTATTGTCGTAACAATGTGCTGCATAATTTCCTTTAATCTATGAGTTCTAAACGTTTCATTACCGCATCAACTTTTTGCGCGTTAAAGGGCTTAGCTATAAATTCTTTTGCGCCTAGCTCCCAGGTATTTTGCACTGTTTCAAAGCTATTGTGGCCTGAACACATAACAACATGTGCATGAGGGTGTTCGTTGTTAATCGACTCTAAAATTTCAATGCTTTCAGAATCAGGTAAATCAACATCTAAGAATATAACGTTGGGTGATTTTTCAATAAGCAGAGGTTTAGCACAATTAAAATTATCGCACTCAATAATGTCATCAAAACCTAAACCGGCTAATACTTGGCTTAAATCAGCGCGGATCTGTTTAACATCATCAATAATTAAAATTGGTTCGAGTGGGCGTACAAATTCCATATGAATACTTCAATGTTTTTTACGGCTTGTGCTTTAATATTAAGCTAAGCATTAAGGAACCTCAAGGTGATAACTATGAATAACTATAATAGTTGTTTAAAGCCACTTAATGTCCGATACCGTCTAGTATTGGACTTAGCAAGCTTGAAGCTTTTAAAATAGAGAGCTGCTTATATATAGATATATAACTACCTATAATTTA
>NZ_LYRQ01000088.1:0-8898 GCF_001661605.1 Pseudoalteromonas sp. MQS005
TCGTTCTTGGTCGAAAGATCGGATCTCGGAACAGGCATTTAGTTCAATTTTCTTAAACGAGATTCAGGTTAATTAATGCATAGCATAAGACTAACGTGCAAATTCATTGAATAAACTATGTGCTAATAGAAGTCGATGTAATTAAATGTCATGTTTAGATGTATTACGAATAAAGCAAAAATGATGGAATGATATCTGGTGAATAGTTATTCATTTTAAGCCTCCTTTACGTTTACGTAAACTGCCTGTTGTGAGGGGGTTTTATTTACAAGTTCTTAAAAATAACACCGGTGTCATTAAAGTTTTCGATCCAATATCTACTCAAATGTTAATATTTAGCATTATTTTATGATTTTTAATGAAGTTGAAATATATTCAATATAATGAATATGTATTCAGAAAGATATTGACTCAGGTTAGGAATAACGCTAATTTTGATCGTCTGTTAGCAAATCGTCGAGCCGTTCATCCACGTTAACAGTGCAGCAAGGGGAGGGGTCTATGTTATATGACTCAAAACTAGAAAAAGATAATTGTGGCTTTGGCTTAATAGCCCAAGTTAATAACCAAGCGAGTCACCGACTCATCCGTACGGCGATCACCGGTTTAGATCGCATGCAGCACCGCGGCGGTATATCTGCTGATGGTAAAACGGGTGATGGTTGTGGCTTGTTACTTCAAAAACCAGACAGCTTCTTTCGTGCTATTGCTGCTGAAAATAATTGGCATTTAGGTAAAAATTACGCCGTTGGGATGATTTTCCTCAATGCTGATCCGGTATTAGCACAAGCAGCTAAAGATGTTTTAAGCGAAGAACTAGAAAAAGAAACGCTTAATATTTTAGGTTGGCGTGTTGTCCCTACCGATCCATCAATGTTAGGACCTATAGCCCTAAAGCAATTGCCTGGGTTTGAACAAATTTTTATTAGTGCGCCTGAAGGGTGGCGTTCTAAAGATTTAGAGCGACGTTTATATGTTGCACGTCGTCGTGCAGAAAAGCGCTTGATGGATGATGAATCATTTTATATTGCGAGCTTATCTGGGCTAGTCACCATCTATAAAGGCTTAATGATGCCTGCTGACTTGCCAAATTTTTATCTCGATCTTGCTGATATTCGCATGACCAGTGCTATTTGTGTTTTTCATCAACGCTTCTCTACAAACACACAGCCTCGCTGGCCTTTAGCGCAACCATTTCGTTATTTAGCGCACAATGGTGAAATTAATACTATTGAAGGTAACCGCCAGTGGGCCCGTGCACGCTCTTATAAATTTGCTTCGCCGCTTATTCCTGATTTACAAAGTGCAGCGCCGTTTGTTAATGAAACAGGGTCTGACTCATCAAGTCTGGATAACATGCTAGAGCTATTTTTAGCCGGTGGTATGGATTTATTCCGTGCTATGCGTATGTTAGTGCCGCCAGCATGGCAAAAAAACCGTGCTATGGATGACGACTTACGTGCATTCTATGATTTTAATTCTATGCATATGGAACCGTGGGATGGCCCTGCAGGGATTGTTATGTCGGATGGTCGTTTTGCTGCCTGTAACTTAGACCGTAATGGCCTGCGCCCTGCGCGTTATATCATTACTCAAGATGGCTTTATTACTTTAGCCTCTGAAGTGGGTATATGGGATTACACCGCTGACGAAGTGGTCGAAAAAGGACGTGTTGGCCCGGGCGAACTCCTCGTTATTGATACTAAATTGGGTAAAATTTGGCATTCAGATGAAATTGACCAAGATTTAAAATCACGCCACCCTTATAAGTCGTGGTTAGAAGAAAACGTTAAACGATTAACGCCTTTTGAAGCACTTACCGAGCAAGATGCGGGCAATCGCTCATTTGATGATGAAACCCTAGTCAAATACCAAAAGATGTTTGGCTATACTAACGAAGAGCTAGACAGCGTCATTCGTGTCATGGGTGAAAATGGGCAAGAAGCCACTGGCTCAATGGGTGACGATACGCCGTTTGCCGTTCTGAGTGAAGGGCACCGTTCACTTTATGATTATTTCCGTCAAAAGTTTGCTCAGGTTACTAATCCGCCAATTGATCCGTTACGTGAAAACCATGTAATGTCGCTTGCAACGTGTATTGGCAGTGAGCAAAACGTATTTAATGAAACAACAGGGCACGCTAAACGCCTGCAATTTGATACGCCTATTTTAATGTACGCTGATATGCAGCAGCTACTTAACGCCGATGAAGCGCACTACAGCTATTGTAAGATTGATATTACTTACACCGTAGAAGAAGGCCTTGAGAATGCGGTTAAGCGCATCTGTGATGAAGCACAAGCAAAAGCCGCATCTGGCTGCATTATGCTGGTATTAACGGATCGTAACTTTGATGACAATCAATTACCTATCCCTGCTGCTATGGCGGTGGGTGCGGTACAAAAACGCTTGGTAGATAATAACTTACGCTGTGAGTCAAATATTATTATTGAAACTGGCAGCGTTCGCGATGCGCATCAATTTGCGGTACTACTTGGATTTGGTGCAACCGCAATTTACCCGTATTTAGCGTACGAGTCACTTGTGGCTATGAGCGATACCAAGGTAATTAATAAGTCATACTGTGAAGTTACACTGGCTTATCGTCAAGCAATTAATAAAGGCTTGTACAAAATCATGTCTAAAATGGGCATTAGTACCGTGGCTTCATATCGTTGTTCAATGCTGTTTGAAGCAGTTGGTCTATCGGACGCTATTGTTGAGATGTGTTTTAAAGGCGTGGCGAGTCGTATTAAAGGGGCGTGTTTTAGCGACTTTGATGACGATCAGCAAAGCTTGCATAAACTGGCGCTTAGTAAACGTAAATTATTAAGCCATGGTGGTTTGTTTAAATACGTTCACGGCGGCGAGTACCATGCTTACAACCCTGATGTGATTCAAACGTTACAAAAAGCAGTACGTAGCGGCGAGTACAGTGATTACAGCGAATACGCAAAGCTAGTTAATCACCGTCCAGTCGCGACTCTGCGTGATATGTTGGCTTTAAAACTGCCAGAAAAGGGTATAAGCATTGATGAGGTAGAGCCTGCCACTGAGCTTTATAAACGGTTTGACTCAGCCGCCATGAGTATTGGTGCATTATCGCCAGAAGCGCATGAAGCACTCGCAATTGCCATGAATCGTTTAGGTGGCTGCTCAAATTCTGGTGAAGGTGGCGAAGATAAGCTGCGTTACGGTACAGAAAAAAATTCACGTATTAAACAAGTAGCTTCGGGTCGATTTGGTGTCACCCCACATTACTTACGTAGCGCTGATGTTATTCAAATAAAAGTGGCACAAGGCGCTAAACCTGGGGAAGGCGGACAATTACCGGGTGAAAAAGTCACTCCCTATATTGCCAAGCTTCGTTACTCGGTACCGGGTGTGACACTTATTTCACCTCCGCCGCATCACGATATTTATTCTATCGAAGATTTAGCCCAGCTTATTTTTGACTTAAAACAAGTAAACCCGAATGCATTGATTTCAGTAAAACTGGTATCTGAACCGGGTGTTGGCACAATTGCAACCGGTGTAGCAAAAGCGTATGCCGACTTAATTACTATTTCAGGCTATGATGGTGGCACAGGTGCAAGTCCATTAACCTCAGTTAAATACGCTGGCAGCCCATGGGAGTTGGGACTTGCTGAAACACAGCAAGCATTGGTAGAAAATGGCCTTCGCCATCGTATTCGCCTGCAAACAGATGGTGGTTTAAAAACCGGCCTTGATATCATCAAAGCGGCCATTTTAGGCGCCGAAAGTTTTGGCTTTGGCACAGGGCCTATGGTTGCATTAGGCTGTAAATACTTACGAATCTGTCACTTAAATAACTGTGCGACAGGTGTGGCAACACAAGACGAAACATTACGTCAAAAGCATTATCATGGTCTGCCAGAAATGGCGATGAATTACTTTAAGTTCATTGCTCAAGAAGCGCGTGAAATTATGGCAAGTTTAGGGGTTGCAAACCTAACCGATTTAATTGGTCGCTTAGACTTACTCGAAGCCATTGAAGGCAAAACAGCGAAGCAGCAAAAAATAGATTTATCAGCGGTTATCGCTCAGCCAAATAACCCAACAGGTGAAACTCTGTTTTGCAGTGCACCAAATAGCTCGCATTATTTAGGTGAGTTAAATGAGAGCTTACTAGGCAAGGCACAAGAGGCAATAGATAACTCAAGCGGCATTTCATTAGTAAGTCGTATTTGTAATACCGACAGATCAGTAGGTGCCATGCTTTCTGGGTATATTGCTGATAAATACGGTAATCAAGGCATGGCCGCAGATCCGGTAGTTATTGAATTACATGGTACAGCTGGTCAGTCATTCGGTGTATGGAATGCCGGTGGCCTTGAAATGACTTTGGTTGGCGATGCTAACGATTACGTTGGTAAAGGCATGGCTGGCGGTAAGCTAGTTATTCGCCCACCATTGGGTTCGTCATTTGAAAGTCATAAAGCAACAATTATTGGCAATACCTGTTTATATGGTGCAACCGGCGGTAAATTGTTTGCAGCAGGATGTGCAGGCGAGCGTTTTGCTGTACGTAACTCAGGCGTGCAAGCTGTTGTTGAGGGCGTAGGTGATAACGGTTGTGAATACATGACCGGTGGCGTTGTGTGTGTACTTGGTAATGTAGGAGTGAACTTTGGTGCAGGTATGACCGGTGGTTTCGCTTACATTTTAGATGAACGAGGTGATTTTGAGAAACGCATTAACCCAGAGTTGGTTGAAGTGGTTACTTTAGATGACTTAAGTTCACATCAAGAGCATTTACGCGGCTTAATTGCTGATCATTTAGAGCTAACAGGCTCATGCAGAGCAGAAACTATTTTAGCTAACTTTGAACTTTATTTACCGATGTTCAAATTAGTAAAACCTAAATCAAGTGACGTAAAAAGTTTACTCGGGCACCGCGCTCGCAGTAGCGCCGAACTACGTGTTCAGGCGCAATAAGGGGGCAGTATGAGCGAAAATGTATATCAATTTATAGACGTGCAGCGTGTAGACCCACGCAAAAAACCAATCTCGTCGCGTAAAAAATCGTTCGTAGAAATTTATGAACCCTTTTCAGAAAATCAGGTTAATTCACAAGCGGATCGTTGCCTTGATTGTGGTAACCCTTATTGTGAGTGGAAATGTCCAGTACATAACTATATTCCACAATGGTTAAAACTGATCCGTACAGGGCGCATTTTAGAGGCCGCTGAGCTATCGCACCGTACTAACAGTTTGCCAGAAGTGTGTGGACGAGTATGCCCGCAAGACCGCTTATGCGAAGGCTCATGTACATTAGATGAAGAGTTTGGTGCAGTAACAATCGGTAATATTGAAAAATACATCACCGACACCGCGTTTAAAATGGGCTGGAAACCAGACATGTCCTATGTAACATGGACTGATAAAAAAGTTGCCATTATTGGCGCAGGGCCTGCGGGCCTGGGCTGTGCAGATATCTTAGTGCGTAATGGCGTAAAGCCTGTGGTATTTGACCGTCACCCTGAAATTGGTGGGCTGTTAACCTTTGGTATTCCTTCTTTTAAATTAGAAAAAGAAGTCATGCAAAAACGTCGCGAAATATTTACCGAAATGGGTGTTGAATTCAAGCTTAATGTCGAAGTAGGTAAAGACATTAGCATGGATGAAATACTTAATGAGTATGACGCTGTATTTTTGGGCGTGGGGACTTATCAGAGTATGCGAGCGGGGCTTGAGAACGAAGATGCGCCGGGGGTGCATGATGCCCTGCCATTTTTAATTGGTAACACTAACCGTGTTATGGGTTACGATGAGTCTAAACAAGCTTGTATTGATATGGCAAACCAAAAAGTAGTGGTACTAGGTGGTGGTGATACAGCAATGGACTGTGTGCGTACCTCTATTCGTCATAACGCGTTAAAAGTAACGTGTGCTTATCGTCGTGATGAAGAGAACATGCCTGGTTCAAAACGCGAAGTAAAAAATGCCAAAGAAGAGGGCGTCATTTTTACTTATAACGTTCAGCCTAAAGGGATTGTGCTTGATGACAAAGGTGCTGTAGCCGGTGTTAAAATGGTAAAAACTCAGCTTGGCGAGGCAGATGAAAACGGCCGCCGTCGCGCTGAGGAAGTACCGGGTTCAGAGCATATTATTGAAGCCACACAAGTGATTATGGCATTTGGTTTTAAGCCACATAAAATGGATTGGCTAGAGCAGTACGACGTAGAAATTAACCACTGGGGTGGTATTAATGCACCCGAGCAAGGTGAATTTACACATCAAACCACTAATCCTAAAATATTTGCTGGTGGCGATATTGTTCGTGGTTCAGACTTAGTGGTCACCGCTATATTTGAGGGGCGTAACGCTGCAGAAGGCATTATGGATTATTTAAAAGTGTAAATAATGCTTTTGTTAGAATGGAGTCAAAAGCAAACCTTCGGGTTTGCTTTTTTTATTTCCTCAGTTTTACAAACAAAGGTAAATATTTATGGTTCCATAGTCGGTGTTTAAGGTCTACAAAAAGGGACGTAGGTTTTGACCTAGCTATTTACAATTATAAGATTTTACAAATAAAAAAGCCCGCAATACATAGATTGTGGGCTTTTTTAAACGCGCTGTTAGTTAATCCATCGAGAAGTGATCTAGGCTCGGTTTCACTCTGGCTTGTCGGCGTTTCACACTTTTATAGCAAATAACGTTACAAACAAGCTGTAGGCCAATAACTAACCAACTTAGTGTTATTAAGCCACTAATAGCTGGGCTGCTAAAAACTAACATAACAGCAATAACAATATGTACAATTAATGCCACATTTAAAAAACGATATAAGCTCTGCTTAAATTGTGTATGTTTAAACTTACTAAAAACAGCCAAAAGTATACTGACAATCAGTAGCAGCCAGTTAATTGCTAAGCCAAAATAAATGACCGTCGTTTGCATTAATGTATCCTCACCGTATCAAGGTAACGCACTATAAAGCGATTCACTTTATCCGTGCGCTTTTATAAGCTCTTTTGCATTTGCTTTAGCTGTTTTGCTAATGTTATCACCACCCAGTAATCGAGCAATCTCATTTACTCGACCATCTTTATTCAATGCCAGCATATGCGTAAATGTTTCACCGTCTGCAATTTCTTTGGCAACAAAAAACTGCTGATGAGCGCTACTGGCCACTTGCGGTAAATGGGTCACACAAATTACTTGCGTAGACTTACCTAGTTGGCGCAGTAGTTTACCAACAGCAGCAGCTGTTGGGCCAGAAATACCAACATCCACTTCATCAAAAATAAGCGTAGGGGTCGTGACTTTTTGCGCAATAATAACCTGAATAGCTAAACTAATGCGTGATAGCTCACCACCCGAGGCTACTTTTGCTAAAGGTTGCAATGGTTGCCCTGGGTTTGTTGATACTAAAAACGAAACATTATCAAAGCCTAAGCTATTTGGAGCGCGATCGTTTTGTGCAGTCAATGCTATTTCAAATACGCCATTTTCCATAGATAGATTAGCCATGCTTTCGCTGATCAATCCATTTAATGTATTCGCATACTGGTGGCGACTTGCACTTAATTGTTCACTGGCGTTTTGATAATCCTCAAGGGCATGTTCAATTTCACCTTCAAGTTGCTCAAGACGTGAGCTGTTATTACTTATCGACTCAAGCTCTTGTGCAATAGTTTGATGAAATCCAACGAGCTCTTGGGGTTTAATATGGTGTTTTCTGGCTAAGTCCATTGCACCACTGAGTCTGTTTTCTACTTCAGTTAATCGCTGAGGATCCAAGTCGGCTTGTTCAGTGTAATTACGTACTTCTCGGCTTGCTTCTTCAACTTGAACAGCGGCTTCTGATAATAATGTTGCCACACTGGCTAAGCTTTCATCATACTGTGCAAGTTCAGTAAATTGTTGGGCGCTGTGCTGTAAAATGGAACACGCATTTTGTTCATCATTTTCATATAAATGCTGCAACTCGCGCTGGCAGACTTGCAATATAGTTTGGCTATTGCTGAGTTTATAATGTTCGGCTTCTATTTGCTCAAATTCATCTGCCTGCAATGCAAATTCATCAAGCTCTGCGACTTGATACTCCAATAGTTGCTTTTGTGCGGCTTGTTGCTGCTGCTGTTGTTCTAGCTGTTTAAATTCTTTTTGTAAGTCAGCAAATTGTTTATAACGCTGGCTTACAGCATCAACAAGATTATGATGGCCTGCATATGCATCGAGTAATTGTAGCTGATGCTCTGCCTTTAATAGGTGCTGGTGCGCATGTTGACCATGAATAGAAATTAAATATTGGCCTAGCTCTTTTAGTTGTGCAGCGGTAACTGGGCTGCCATTAATGTAGCTTTTACTGCGACCATTTTTACAAACAACTCGACGAAGTAAACATTCGTTGTCGTCGTTATTAAGCATGTTCTCTTCTAAAAAAGCATGAGCGAGTGGTAAATTGCTTAAATCAAATTGTGCACTTACCTCTGCTTTATCAGTACCTGGGCGCACAGCAGACGCTTCTGCTCGCTCTCCAAGACACAATGATAATGCATCAATGGCTATCGATTTACCTGCTCCCGTTTCACCGGTGATAGCGGTCATACCCGAATGCCATTCTGTGCTTAAATTACTTACGATTGCAAAATTTTTAATTTCTAAACCAATTAACATACTGTTCATCCATCCAGTGAATTAACTGTTAATTTATACAGTGTTTTGGTTTTTTGCAAATTAAATTTCTATATTTTAAGCAAGGCTGGACTCAATTAATGTTTTTTTTTCTTCATCAATAGGGAGGTTTTCATCGTTAAGGTCAATACTATCAACTGGTTGCGCTATGTCTTCAGTTTTTAACTTTAAAATTAGCGTAGGAAGGACTTCTTGATAAAAGTTTTTATTATATAAAATACCTTGAGCTGGTAA
>NZ_LYRQ01000089.1:0-8690 GCF_001661605.1 Pseudoalteromonas sp. MQS005
CCGAACCCCGAACCCCGAACCCCGAACCCCGAACCCCGAACCCCGAACCCCGAACCCCGAACCCCGACCTGATCTTTTAGATCTCGACTATTGAATATAGGATCTCAGCGCGTTTTCATGCTAGAATTTGCGCAATTTTTTTGTACTCGATAAGTAGCACTGTAATGATCTTAGATGATATTCGCATCGTTTTAGTTAACACATCACACTCTGGTAACATTGGTTCAGCGGCGCGCGCCATGAAAACCATGGGATTATCAAAGTTATACCTTGTTGATCCAGCCTGTGAAATAGACAGTCATGCAAGTGCGCTTGCTGCAGGTGCGACTGATGTACTAGGTAATGCTGTTATTGTTGATAGTGTTGCAGATGCAATTGCTGACTGTGCATTAACGATTGGTACTAGCGCCCGCTCACGTACGTTGTCGTGGCCTATGGTAGAGCCGCGTGAATGTGGTGAAAAGCTTGTTGGCGAAGCCGTAAATGGCCCTGTAGCGCTTGTATTTGGTCGTGAAAACAGTGGTTTAACAAACGAAGAATTACAACTGTGTAATTACCATGTGTGTATTCCTGCTAATCCAGAATACAGCTCGCTAAATTTAGCGATGGCAGTACAAACCTTATGTTATGAAACGCGTATGGCATTTTTAAATCAACAGCCTAAAGCGGAACAACAAGAAGACGAAACCCTATATCCATCGTCTAAACAAACAGAATTGTTTTACGAACATCTTGAAGACACATTGTTTAAAACAGGCTTCATCATTAAGCAGCACCCAGGCATGGTAATGACTAAGCTACGTCGTTTGTTTAATCGTGCTCGCCCTGAAGATGCAGAAATGAACATATTACGAGGTATTCTTACCTCAATTAATAAGTCTATAAAATAGCAATTAGTTATAAATAGCGCCCTTTATTGCTCTACTAATACTTGACTAAATTACTCAGGTAATTACAATAGACTCAATACTTGACCAAAACAGTCGGGTATTACAAGTTTTTTAGAACCTAGAACCTAGAACCTAGAACCTAGAACCTAGAACCTAGAACCTAGAACCTAGAACCTAGAACCTAGAATACTTGACTAATCTACTCTGGTAATTAAAATTTGCACTCTTTTGTGCGGGGGGCGTTATGAAGTTAACATCAAAAGGCAGATACGCCGTTACAGCCATGCTGGATGTTGCACTACATGCAAATATAGGCCCTGTAGCGCTTGCAGATATTTCGCAGCGCCAAGAAATTTCTTTGTCTTATCTTGAGCAGTTATTTGCCCGTTTACGTAAGAATGGGCTAGTGAGTTCTGTTCGAGGTCCTGGTGGGGGCTATTTACTAGGACGTGAGGCCGATGTAATTTCAGTTGGCGATGTTATCAATGCGGTAGATGAATCTGTTGACGCTACTCGGTGTCAGCGAAGCAATACTGGTTGTCAAAGTGGTATGCGTTGTTTAACCCATACATTGTGGTCAGATTTAAGCGCACGAATTGAAGAATTTTTAAATAATATTACCTTAGCTGAATTGGTTGAAAAGTCGGACGTTAAAGCGGTCGCTCTTCGCCAAGAAAACAGCGTTAATGATGCAATTAAGCAGTTGGAAAATATTCAAGTAAGCTGTCAACTTTAAGGTTGACCTGCAGCGGAGAGAGAAATGAAGTTACCGATTTATTTAGATTACGCAGCAACTACGCCCGTTGACGAACGAGTTGCCAAAGAAATGATGCAGTGCCTGACTATGGACGGTAATTTTGGTAATCCAGCATCGCGTTCACACCGTTTTGGTTGGCAAGCTGAAGAAGTCGTTGACCAAGCACGTACTGACATTGCCGATTTAATTAATGCAGACCCACGTGAAATTGTATTCACATCGGGTGCAACAGAATCAAATAACCTTGCTATTAAAGGTGCGGCTCAGTTTTACAAGAAAAAAGGTAAGCATGTTATTACCGCTAAAACTGAACACAAAGCCGTTATCGACACATGTCGTGAACTTGAGCGTCAAGGGTTTGAAGTAACTTATATGGACGTTGAAGAAAACGGCCTACTTGATCTGCAAAAATTAGCAGATACGATGCGTGACGACACTGTGCTTGTAAGCATCATGCATGTAAATAACGAGCTAGGTGTAATCCAAGACATCAATACTATTGGTGAAATGTGTCGCGAACGTAAAATTATGTTCCACGTAGATGCGGCACAAAGCGCGGGTAAAGTTTTAATCGATGTGCAACAAACCAAAGTAGATTTTATGTCATTCTCGGCGCACAAAGTATACGGCCCTAAAGGCGTAGGTGCTTTGTATGTTCGTCGTAAACCACGTGCACGTTTAGAAGCACAAATGCACGGTGGCGGCCATGAACGTGGCATGCGTTCTGGTACATTAGCAACCCATCAGTTAGTGGGTATGGGTGCAGCATTTAGAATTGCAAAACAAGATTTTGAAAAAGATCACGCACACATCAGTGCGTTGCGTAAACGCCTAATCGACGGCATTTTAACGGATATGGACGAAGTGTACTTTAACGGCACGCAAGACCAATCAGTACCTGGTATTGTCAACATTAGCTTTAACTTTGTTGAAGGTGAGTCGTTATTAATGGCTGTTAAAGATATTGCGGTATCGTCAGGTTCAGCCTGTACATCTGCAAGTTTAGAGCCTTCTTACGTATTACGTGCATTAGGTCGCAACGACGAGCTAGCGCACAGCTCGATTCGTTTTAGTATTGGCCGTTTTACCACCGAAGAAGAGATTGATTACACCGTTGAGCTAATGAAAAACTCGATTGGCCGTTTACGTGAAATGTCTCCTCTTTGGGAAATGCACCAAGAAGGTGTTGATTTAGATTCAGTTGAATGGGCGCACCACTAATTAGTGGAGCCCATACCTAGCAGGTAGTGAGGATAGAATTATGGCTTACAGTGATAAAGTAATCGACCACGTAGAAAACCCACGTAACGTAGGTGCTCTAGACAAAAATGATCCGTCAGTGGCAACGGGTATGGTAGGCGCACCAGCATGTGGTGACGTAATGAAATTGCAAATTAAAGTATCGGCGGAAGGCGTTATTGAAGATGCAAAATTCAAAACGTACGGCTGTGGTAGCGCAATTGCTTCATCTTCGCTGGTAACAGAGTGGGTTAAAGGCAAAACATTAGACGAAGCTGCGACTATCAAAAATACCGATATCAGCGCAGAGCTAGAATTACCACCAGTGAAAATTCACTGCTCAATTTTAGCCGAAGATGCAATTCAAGCAGCAATTGCAGATTACAAAAGCAAACATACAAACTAAGAGATATTCATGGCAGTGACATTGACAGATGCGGCAGCAAACCGCGTACAATCATTTTTAGCAAACCGTGGTAAAGGCATTGGCCTGCGAGTTGGCATTAAAACGACGGGCTGTTCAGGTCTTGCTTATGTTCTAGAGTTTGTTGATGAGCTAAACGATGACGATGAAACATTTGCGGCCAAAGGCGTTACCTTAATTGTTGACGCTAAAAGCTTAGTTTATATCGACGGCACCGAGCTCGACTACACTAAAGAAGGTTTAAATGAAGGGTTTAAATTTAATAACCCTAACCAAGCTGATGAGTGTGGCTGTGGCGAAAGCTTTACCGTTTAAGCTCAAACTTGTTTTAAGATATAAATAAGCCCTGCCAGTTAATGTAGGGCTTTGTCATTTGTGAGAAGTTATGCGTTATTTTGAGTTATTTGCAATACCGGTTGATTACAATATTGACTTAGCAATGATCAACAAGCACTACTTAGAACTTCAACGTGCTGTACACCCTGATCGTCATGCTAATGCCAGCAGTCGTGATAAATTAATGGCCGTACAAAGTACCGCTGAAATTAACGACGCATTACAAACACTTAAGCATCCGGTTAAACGTGCTGAATATATGTTGAGTGAGCTGGGCGTTGATATTCGCGCAGAGCAGCAAACACTGCAAGATCCCATGTTCTTGATGCAACAAATGGAACTGCGCGAAGAGCTTGAAGAACTTCCCTCTGCAAGTGATCCAGATATCGCTATTGCTAATTTTGAGTCGCAAATAAAGCAATTAAAAGCCCAGTATAGCAACGAATTGGCTGAGCAACTTGCAAGCAACGATGAGCAACAATATCAACACGCTGCTGACAACATTCGCAAATTAAAATTTGTATATAAGTTACAAGACGAACTTGAACGCATTGAAGACAGTTTATTTGACGATTAATTACTTGCTGCAAAGCGAGCAACACGAGTTTAAAGAGCATTATGGCATTATTGCAAATTGCTGAGCCGGGGCAGAGCGCGGCACCACATGAACACAAATTAGCCATTGGAATTGATTTAGGCACTACAAATTCATTAGTGGCAACCGTACAAAGCGGCGAAGCACGCACTATTACTGATGAGTCAGGCGAAGCGATGTTACCCTCAGTGGTTCGTTATCAAGCTGGCGGCATTACCGTGGGTAATGATGCAATGCAAGCAGCTACACTCGATCCGGTTAATACGCTTATTTCAGTGAAGCGCTTTTTAGGTAAAACCCAAGCCGAAATAGAACAAAGCTATGGCCAACTGCCTTATCAGTTTTGCGATGATGATGGTGCATTGGCTATCGAAACGGCTGCGGGAAAAATCAGCCCAGTTAAAGCCTCAAGTCATATTTTAAATGCTTTAAAAGTACGCGCTGAGCAAAGCTTTGGTAATCAAGATATTTTAGGGGCAGTAATTACGGTACCAGCTTATTTTGATGATGCACAGCGTCAAAGCACCAAAGATGCGGCTGAGCTTGCCGGTATTAATGTACTGCGCTTACTAAACGAGCCTACTGCCGCTGCCGTTGCTTACGGTTTAGATTCAGGGCAAGAAGGTATTATCGCCGTTTATGATTTAGGGGGCGGTACTTTTGATATCTCTATACTGCGCTTAAATAAAGGCGTGTTTGAAGTGCTGGCCACCGGTGGCGATTCTAGCCTAGGCGGCGACGACTTTGACTCATTATTAGTTGATTACCTAAAACAAGAAACCGGCGTGACAGGCTTATCTCCTTCGGTATTACGCTTATTCATTAATAAAGCCAAAGCCTGTAAAGAAGCACTCAGCCAATACGAAAAAGTGAATGTTGGCCTTGAGTTTGACGATGAAAAATACATGGTTGAAGTAACGCGAGAAAAATTTAATGAGCTCGCTATGCCACTGGTTAAAAAAACGCTCCGCTCATGTCGTCGAGCAGTAAAAGATGCCGGTATTGAAAATCAAGAAGTATTACAAGTTGTAATGGTTGGTGGTTCAACCCGTATGCCATTAGTGCGTACTCAAGTCGGTGAATTTTTTGATAAACAGCCACTAACTTCAATTGACCCTGATCGCGTTGTTGCACTGGGTGCTGCATTACAAGCTGACGTATTAATCGGTAACAAGCCAGATTCCGACATGTTATTACTTGATGTGTTACCGTTGTCGTTAGGCCTTGAAACAATGGGTGGCTTGGTTGAAAAAATCATTCCACGCAATACCACGATTCCGGTTGCACGTGCGCAAGAATTTACTACGTTTAAAGATGGTCAAACGGCTATGTCGTTGCATGTATTACAAGGTGAACGTGAACTGGTTGACGATTGTCGATCGCTGGCAAAGTTCAGCTTAAAAGGTATTCCCCCTATGGCGGCGGGAGCGGCGCATATTCGCGTTACCTTTAAAGTAGATGCTGATGGTTTACTAAGCGTATCAGCCATGGAAAAATCAACGGGTGTTCAAGCAGAAATACAAGTAAAACCGTCGTTTGGTTTGTCTGACGACCAAGTTGCTAATATGCTTAAAGAGTCGATGAGTAACGCCAAAGGCGATATGCAAGCGCGTATGCTTAAAGAGCAACAAGTTGAAGCGCTTCGTGTAATAGAAGCGATGGAAGCCTCATTAGCTGCTGATGGCGATTTACTTGAGCCTGAGCAATTAGCGACGCTAAAAGTGGAAATAAGCGAACTTGCGAAAGTACGCGAGAGTGCGCAAGAGCCAAGCGAAATTAAAGCGGCCATTGAAAAAATGGATAATGCGAGCAGTGATTTTGCCGCGCGCAGAATGGACGCGTCAATTAAAAAAGCCTTAACGGGTCAGTCAGTAGACAATATATAAGAGAGATTAGAATGCCACAAATTGTTTTTCTTCCCCACCCGGAGTTGTGTCCTGACGGTGCTGCAATAGAAGCGCCAGCTGGCGAAACGGTACTTGATATCGCGCTTAAAAATGGCATTAGCATTCCTCATGCCTGTGAAAAATCATGTGCATGTACAACTTGTCACTTAGTGATCCGTGAAGGTTTTGACTCATTAGATGAAAGTGACGACCTAGAAGACGACATGCTAGATAAAGCCTGGGGTTTAGAACCAGAGTCACGTTTAGGTTGCCAAGCAATTATTAGAGATGAAGACTTAGTGGTTGAAATACCTAAGTACAATCTCAATATCGTTAATGAAGAACACTAGTTTTTAATTAATGACTATTATATTAAAAGCCGCTGTTTAACACAGCGGCTTTTTTGTTTGTATTAAGTAGCAGCGGGTTTATCCCGCGTCTTTTTTAAAGGTTAAAGGCGAAAGGCAAAAGGTTACGAGCGGCGGGCTGCGAGACGCGGGTAAATTAAAATAGCCTGTAGGCGGGGCTTTACGCCGCGCAAATGTGGTTAAAGGTAATAAAATTATGCACAAAGAGGTTAAGAGACGCTGCGCTTTTAGAGGAAGTGACAAAACAATTAATCACTCAGGCTAATGGTTAGTGCTTTCTCATTTTCTTCTCATTCACTTCTCTTTGTGCATATGCTTTTTAAAGCGGTTTTATTCCGCGTTTGTTAGTAATTTTATTTACCACAGAGATTACAGAGTGCGCAGAGGAAGTGAATAAATACAAAGGTTGAAGGTAAAGGGTTACGGGCGGCGGGTAAATTAAAATTAAAAAGTCTTGTAGCGTTAACCACAAGGCTTTTTTAATTTATCGAAGCCCGAAGCCCGAAGCCCGAAGCCCAAAACCCATTTCGGAGGTATATTTTGAGTGATCTTATTTTTTCAGACTCGTTTATTAACGGTGAATTTTATCAAACCAACTCACGCTTTAGCGTTGATGATCCGGCCACCGAACAAAGTATTGTTGATGTAAGTGATATTGACGAGCAAGGCGTAAAAAGTGCCATAACAGCGGCGCAAGGCGCTTTTGTAAAATTAAAAGCCACCAATGCGACCGAGCGAAGCGAAACCCTGATGCGTTGGTATGATCTAGTAATAAAGCACAAACAAACCCTTGCTACCCTCATGACTAAAGAGCAGGGGAAACCGCTTAAAGAATCGCTTGGTGAAATAGATTATGGCGCCGGTTTTATTAAATGGTTTGCAGAGGAAGCTAAACGCAGCTACGGCGATGTGATCCCCGCCACCGATAACAGTCATCGTTTAACTAGCTTCAAGCAACCTATTGGCGTGGTAGCAGGTATTACGCCTTGGAACTTTCCTGTTGCTATGGTGACTCGAAAAGTCGCGCCGGCTTATGCTGCGGGCTGTAGTTTTATACTCAAGCCTTCTGAGCACACACCATTATGTGCTATCGCTTTAGCTTATTTAGCTGATCAGGCTGGCTTTGTTAAAGGTGCATTTAATGTGCTTGTGTCACAAGATGCCAAAAAGGTTGGCAAAATGCTGACAGACTCAGAGGTGGTACGTAAGTTTACTTTTACTGGCTCTACCGGTGTAGGTAAGCAGTTACTCTCTCAATGTGCATCTACAATAAAGCGTACTTCAATGGAATTGGGAGGAAATGCCCCGTTTATAATATTTGATAATGCTGATATTGACGATGCGATTGATGGATTAATGGCGGCCAAATTTAGAAACTCAGGACAAGCTTGTGTTGCAGCAAATCGTATTTTTATTCAGCGTAATATATTAAATGACGTGCTTGAAAAAATTACACCCAAAGTCGCTGCGCTCAATGTTGCGAACGGTTTTGATGAAAATGCCGACATAGGGCCGCTTATTTACCCCAAAGCAAAAGAGAAAGTGCAACAACTGATTAAAGACGCTGTTGATAAAGGCGCTACCCTAATTGGAGATAACAGCAATTTAGGTGGCAGTTTTCAAAACCCATTAATAGTCACCAATGTCACTACACAAATGGATATTTATCACGAAGAAGTCTTTGGTCCTGTATTAACGGTGATCCCATTTGATGAAGAAAGCGAAGTACTTGCGCTTGCTAATGACGTCCCTTATGGGTTAGCTGCGTACTTTTATAGCCAAAACATTAAACAAATCTATCGTATAAGCGAAGGGCTAGAGTTTGGCATGGTAGGTGTAAATGAGGGAGTTATATCAAACCCAGTTGCGCCGTTTGGTGGTGTAAAGCAATCAGGTCTTGGTCGTGAAGGCGGGCATCAGGGGTTAGATGAGTACTTAGAAGAAAAATATGTATGTATTAAGGTGTAATGGTTAAAACTGTTCCGATGAGTTAACAGTTCAGCGTTTTAAGTTGCTTGAAACGGGTGTAAATGCTACCTTTTCAAAAAATATTTAAGTAAACAAAACGTAAAAAATTTCTATAAGTAGAAATACCCCCGTGTGTAAATGCCACCATCTGGTGGCATTTTTTTTATCTTTATACAAGGAGAGGTTTTTTGCAGCTTTCCATTTTAAGGTCTAAACTATTCTTAATT
>NZ_LYRQ01000090.1:0-8365 GCF_001661605.1 Pseudoalteromonas sp. MQS005
AAAAAATACGCTTTATAAAAATAGAACAAGGGCAAAAAGTACCTGTGTTTTTCATTTTTATGACGAATTTATATTTTAAAAATGTCAGGATAATCTAGGGAAGTTGCTGATAAATCACTTAAAATTAACAGTTCTAGCATATAACAGGATAGACCTGATATTGCTTGGAATTTAAAAATAATAAAGGTATCGTAGATTAAAACTACCTCTCACTTTAACTTAAATTGCAGGATATAATCGCGTTATGTCAGATTTTCGTGAACAAGCACTACATTACCATGCCCATCCCGTTCCAGGTAAAATCAGTATTGAGCTGAGCAAACCCGCTGAGACGGTTAAAGACCTCGCGCTCGCATACAGCCCCGGTGTCGCAGAACCTGTTCGTGAAATTGCCGCTGATCCAGCAAATGCCTACAAATATACTGGTAAAGGAAATATGGTTGCGGTTATTACTAACGGCACCGCAATTTTAGGCTTAGGTAATTTAGGCCCTCTGGCCTCAAAACCAGTAATGGAAGGCAAAGCATTATTATTTAAACGTTTTGCAGGCCTAGATTCAATTGATATAGAAGTTAAGCATCGAACAACCGAAGACTTTATCAACACGGTTGCGAATATTGCAGACACGTTTGGTGGTATTAATTTAGAAGATATTAAAGCGCCAGAGTGTTTTGAAATAGAAAAAGCGCTAATAGAGCGTTGTAGCATTCCTGTTTTTCATGATGATCAGCATGGTACTGCGATTGTAACGGCTGCGGGTATGCTAAACGCGCTGGAAGTACAGGGCAAAGCAATTGAAGATGCGATTATTGTATGTTTAGGTGCCGGCGCTGCAGCTGTTGCCTGTATGGAGCTTTTAATTAAGTGTGGCGCGTTGCGTGAACATATTTATATGTTAGATCGCAAAGGGGTTATTCACACGCGTCGTGATGACTTAAATGAATATAAGCAATTATTTGCAAACAATACCGATAAGCGCACTTTACAAGATGTAATTGAAGATGCCGATGTATTTGTGGGTGTATCGGGCCCTAATTTATTAGCCCCTGAAGATTTAAAATTAATGGCTGACCGCCCAGTTGTATTTGCTTGTTCAAATCCCGATCCTGAAATCGATCCGCAACTAGCACACGCGGCACGTAACGATTTAATTATGGCTACAGGTCGTTCTGATTACCCTAACCAAGTTAATAACGTATTGTGTTTTCCGTTTATTTTCCGTGGTGCGTTAGATGTACGTGCCAGTGTAATAAATGATGAGATGAAAATTGCTGCCGTAGAAGCGATTCGCAGTATTGCTAAAGAGCCCGTACCGGCTGAAGTGCTGACTGCCGCAGGTATCGATAAATTAGAGTTTGGTGCTAAATATATTATACCAAAACCAATGGATCCACGTTTGTTACCACGTATAGCTAAAGCGGTTGCGCAGGCGGCGGTTGATTCAGGTGTGGCACAAATTGATATGCCAGAAAACTACATGGCGTAATTGTTAAGTGTAAATTAGCGCAAAAAAAAACCTCAGCATTTGCTGAGGTTTTTTTGTATAAAGACCCTTCTAGTCTTCATTTAAAATAGGCACTTCTAGTCCCATTTCTTGCATTATTTTCTTCACTTCTTCAGGTACTTTTTCTGCGTTATCTTTACGCAAATCATCATCATTAGGCAGCGGTTGCCCGGTAAACGCATGCAAAAACGCTTCGCATAAAAGCTCGCTATTTGTTGCATGACGTAAGTTGTTTATTTGACGACGAGTACGTTCATCAGTTAATACTTTTAATACATTTAGCGGGATCGAAACGGTGATCTTCTTTACTTGTTCGGATTTTTTCCCGTGTTCTGCGTATGGGTGAATATATTCACCATTCCATTTAGCCATAAGATGTATCGTTGCCTCAGATTATAAATTGCTCACACAGCATCAAAGCGTGTAAATATGCGTGAAATTCTATCGGTTTAAAAAAGATAGTCAAATACTAGTTATTTAGCTATCTAGACATTTAAATGTTTTGACATCTTAAATTGCATGCGCTACCTTTTAGACGTCTAAACATCCAAATTAGTAAAGGTAGCGAAAATGAGTGAAAAAAATAAGGCAACAATTGCTGTTCGTAGTGGAATAGAAGCCGACAAACAGCATGGTGCGGTTGTTCCACCGCTTTATTTATCAACAACTTACTCATTTGCTGACTTTGATACAAAGCGTCAATATGATTATGGCCGCAGTGGTAACCCTAATCGTGACATTTTGGCTGAGGCGCTCACGGAGCTTGAAGGTGGCGCTAAAGGCATTATTACCGCAACAGGCATGGCAGCCGTTCACCTAACAACACAATTACTTAATAGTGACGATACGTTAGTGATCCCTCATGACTGTTATGGGGGCAGCTATCGCTTATTTACTTCGCTAGAAAAGCGCGGCTTATTAAAACTAGAAGTGGTCGATTTTACCAAAAGCGACAGTTTGGCACGCATTCTTGCTATTAAACCTAAGCTGATTTGGATTGAAACACCTAGCAATCCTATTTTACGCTTAACAGATATTAAAGCGGTAACTGATACAGCTAAACAGTGTGGTGCACTGGTTGCCGCCGACAACACATTTTTATCGCCAGCATTACAAAACCCGATTAAGTTTGGCGCTGATATTGTGGTGCACTCAACCACAAAATATATCAATGGCCATTCAGACGTTGTTGGTGGCGCGGTTATCGCAGCGACTGCTGAGTTAGGTGAAGAGTTAGCGTGGTGGGCAAATAACATTGGCATCACCGGCGCGCCATTTGATAGCTATTTAACGCTCAGAGGCTTACGTACTTTAAACGTGCGTTTAAGGCAACACCAAGAAAATGCACTCGCCATTGCACAGTATTTAGAACGCTCCCAGTTTGTTGCCCAAGTTTACTACCCAGGTCTTGAATCACACCCTCAACATGCGCTAGCTAAGGCGCAGCAGCTTGGCTTTGGTGCTATGGTTAGCTTTGATATAAAAGGCGATATAAACGATGCTGCAGCGTTTTTAACGCGCTTAAATGAATTTAGCTTAGCGGAATCATTAGGTGGCGTAGAAAGTTTGATTTGTCACCCTGCGACTATGACCCACGCAGGCATGGACGCAACCGCGCGTGCAGAAGCCGGAGTAGGCGACACGCTTATTCGTATCTCGGTGGGTATTGAAGATGTAAATGATTTACTCGCTGACTTAGACAGGGTATTTAATTTGGTGCGCCCAGGGCAAGCCGATACCGGCCTATCGGCAAAAAGTGGTGCTAGTGAGTCATTTGGTTCAGCAAAGTTAAACGCGGCGCATCCGGCGTTATGGTAGTGCATACCAACCTTCAAAATACAAAACATAAATGCGAGTCGGTATTAATATGGTAAATCAGGTTCATAAATTTGGTGGTTCGAGTTTAAGCTCAGCGGATCGCTTTAAAAGTGTCGCAAATATTATTTTAACTCACGCTCATGCAGGGGATTGTGTGGTGGTATCGGCTGCCGGTAAAACCACCGATACCTTAGTTAAATTGTGGCAAAGCTATCAACAGCAAGACACTCAAGCTATTGCTGATATTGTATTGCTATTGAGTAATCATCAAATAGCCCTGATTGAGCAATTATTAATAGCTAACGCTAAGCACCATGCGCTTGATTTACTTGAAACTGAGCTCAGTACTATTACCAAGCAGGCTAAGCAAGGGACATTAGCTGAAGCTGCGTTATTAGCTCATGGTGAATTGTGGTCTGCAAGGTTATTAAGCGCTTACTTAGAGCAGCTTAATGTTAGCGCTTGCGCCCACGACGCTAGGCAGTTATTTACGTTAGATGGCGGGCAGCTGCAGCATGCTAATAATCAGCAGCAGTGCTTAAAAGCCATACAGACGAGTAAAATTAATGTAGTTACTGGGTTTATTGCGGCTAATTTACATGGTGAAACAGTGACCTTAGGGCGAAATGGCAGTGATTACAGTGCTACTTTATTAGCGCGGTATTGCAATGCTAAAAAAGTCTCTATTTGGACTGACACTCAAGGTGTTTTTAGTACTGATCCGCGTAAGGTTGCTAATGCGGTTAAGTATGCGCGAGTGTGCCGTGATCAAGCTAATTTATTAGCGAGGTTAGGTAATCCAGTATTACACGCTAAAACATTATCGCCATTAAAAGATACCGATATAGAATTAGTTGTTCTCAGTAGTTACGATCCTCAAGGCAGTCATACCGAAATAGTTAAACTAGGAATGAGTAAACAAAAACGCTTTTTAACCACAGTAAATAATGTGGATTTACTCATTGTTGATGATCTGAGTGAAGGCGAAGTAGCACATGTTAGCCAACTTATTCAGCATAGTTTGCATCACTTTGAACACGAAGGCGAAATCTACTTACTAGTCCCTGCGTCAGCGACACATCAGGTGGCTAATTATTTTGCTGGCCGCGCCAATATTAGTGAGTCAAACTTAAATGGGGTGGCGATTATTGCACCTGATCAAGAGGTAGCGCCGCTTGGTAAGCAAAGTGAAGCCTTATTACAAACACAATCTATCCAGCCTCGGTTTACCCATTACGGTGAGGGGTATACGTTACTATTAACCGATCAAGTACTTGAAAGTGATGTGCTGAGCTTGTTGCATGACAAGCTCATTAATAAAGCACAAGAAATAGCTTTAATTATTGCAGGACTTGGTAATGTAGGTGCTGAGTTTATGCGCCAATTACCTGCTCAACTAGCACGCTTATCAACTGATTTTAACGTCAAGTTAGTAGCGCTTTTACGCTCAGAGCAGATGCTGGTGAATGCTAATGGATTAGACTGTGAAAGCTGGCAACTTCAATGGGAAAACCATGCAAGCTCCTATAAACAAGCCGATTTATTGTCATACATAGATACTCTTGAGTATGAACATAAAATAGTGATCGACATTACCGCCAGTGAACATTTTAGTCAGCTTTATAGTAAGTTAGTTGAATTAAACTGCCATCTAATTAGTGCTAATAAATACGCGGGAACCGCATCGCTTTCGTGGTATCAAACACTACGTGAAAGCCTTGCTCAACGTGGCTTACATTGGCGTTATAATGCAAGTGTAGGGGCCGGACTACCGATTAATTTTGCCTTGGCTGATTTACAAAATAGTGGCGATAAAATAACGCGAATAGAAGGCGTGTTTTCAGGCACGCTGTCATGGTTATGCAGTATGTATGATGGCAGTAAAGCGTTTTCAGATTTAGTCCTTGAAGCACAAGCTTTGGGGTTCACAGAGCCGGATCCTCGAGAAGACTTATCTGGGCGAGATATGCAACGTAAGCTGCTTATTTTGGCACGTGAATTAGGTATTGAATTGGAACTTGATGACATTTCTTTATCCGCATTGATGCCCGATGAGTTAAGTGCAGGCAGCTGGAATGACTTTATTGATAATAAGGCTCGTTTAGATGCGTTTATTGAGCAGCATGCGCAAGCGGCTCAGCAACAAAATGCTGCACTGTGCTACACCGGGTTATTAGAGTTTGAAAACAACACGCTAAACGCTAAGGTAGGGATTGCCTATGTGCCAAAAAGCGAAGCGGTTGCGAATTTGACCCCTGGCGATAATATTTTTGTGATTAATACCCAGTGGTATAACCAAAACGCATTAGTGATACAAGGCCCCGGTGCGGGTAAAGAAGTGACTGCTGCTGGCGTTCACTCTGACTTATACTGGTTGGTACAAAATATTAGTTAGACCATCAAAAAGGCCGCTAATTTGCGGCCTTTTTACTGTTCGCTATATTTAAAATAGCTCTTCTTCAGTTTTAGTGTTTTCTTCAAATATATCATTTGGTTGTGATAACACATACTTGGTAGGAGCGGTGCCTTTTTCAAAGTATTCAAAACGGCTGGTGTAATCGTTTTTATGACTTAATAATCCGGTTTCTAAATCAATACGAATAGAAACTAAGCCTTCAGGTGGTTCGATGGGCGCAGCAGGTTTACCATCCAGTGCGGCGCGCATAAAATCAACCCATGCAGGCTGAGCTGTTTTTGCGCCTGACTCAGCACCTGATATTTGACCACTTCCTAAGTTGTTATTGTAGGTTGAGCGTCCCAGTGTATTACCTGGGTTATCAAAGCCAACCCAAACTGATGTCATCACATCGCGGTTAAAGCCACTAAACCAAGTATCTACAGAATCATTAGTCGTGCCTGTTTTACCAGAAAGGTCGCGACGTTTTAGCGCTTGTGCACGCCAGCCTGTTCCACTCCAACCAGTTTTATGTGACCAGCTACCACCGCCCCAAATAGCACTATTCATTGCGCTGGCAATTAAAAATGCATTTTGTTTAGAGATGATCTGCGGCGCGCAATTTGGTGCTACTTGCTCACCTAACATTAGCGAGCTAGGTGTTGTCGTTTCATCATCACAAATAATGGTGGGATTGGTTTTAAATAACGTATTACCCATTGCATCTTGGATTTGTGAAATAAAGTACGGCTCAATTAGGTGACCGCCATTAGCAAAAGCACTCATCCCACGAGCTAATTCAAGCGGCGTAATGGATGCACTGCCTAATGCCAGTGACTCACTACGATTTATATCTTTATCGTCAAAACCAAATTTTAATAAATGATCGGCTGTTCTTTGCAGTCCAACGCCCCTTAATAAGCGTACGGAAATTACATTCTTAGATTGGGCTAAAGCACGACGAATGCGAATTGGGCCATTATAAATAGCTGGGCTGTTTTTTGGTCGCCATGCAACGCCTTGGCTCTTATCCCATTGATTTATAGGAGCATCATTTAAAATTGACGCTAGTGTGTAGCCTTTTTCAAGCGCAGCTGAATATATAAACGGCTTAATATTTGAGCCTACTTGGCGTTTAGCTTGTACAGCTCGGTTATATTGGCTTTGTTCAAAACTATATCCACCAACAATGGCTTTTATGCGCCCGTCTTGTGGGTCTAAAGAAACAATGGCGCTCGCCGCTTCAGGTATTTGACTTAAAATATAGCTATTATCGTCATTTTTGCGCAGCCATATTTGCATGCCTGGCGTTAATATATCGCTTGCTGTTTCAGGCGCAAAGCTTTGGCGATAGCGTGTAATAAACTTACGTGCCCATTTTAGGTTATCCCAAGTAAGGGTTGTGCGCTCGCCGCTTTTAAGTATAACTTCAGCGCTTTTATCGCTCACGCTTAACACCGCAGCCGTTTTTAAAGGGCCAAATTCATTAACAGTTTTTAAAGTGTTTAATAATTTCGACTGCGTTAATGGCGGCTCTGTTTGCGAGTCCCACAATATGGCTTCAGGGCCTCTAAAACCATGGCGCATATCGTAGGCATGTAGGTTATAAACTAGAGCTGTTTGTGCTGCTTTTTGAACATCTGATTCAACAGAGGTGTACACTTTAAACCCTGAGTTATAGGCTTTATCTATACCGTAGCGTGACACCATTTCTGCTCGTACCATTTCTGAAATGTACGGCGCATATAAGTCAATTTCAGCTCCATGAAAATATGCGGTAATTGGTTGGTTAGTGGCTTCATTATACTGCGCTCTTGAAATATACTTCTCTTCAAGCATTCTTCCTAACACCACATTTCTTCTTGCTTTAGCACGTTCTGGATTACGAATAGGATTAAGTGCCGAAGGGGCTTTTGGTAAACCAGCAATCATTGCCATTTGCGCAAGAGTTAACTCTTTTAGTTCTTTACCATAATAAACTTGCGCCGCAGCACCAATACCAAAGGCACGATTTCCTAATTCTATTTTATTCAGGTAAAGCTCAAATATTTCATCTTTTGAGAGGAGATTTTCGATATGAATGGCAATAAATATTTCTTTTACTTTACGAATGTAGGCTTTTTCTCGTGTTAAAAAGAAGTTACGAGCTAATTGCATGGTAATAGTACTGGCACCTTGCTTTTTCTCACCAGTAGAAATAAGTACTAGCGCTGAGCGCACAATACCAATTGGATCAATACCGATATGATCGTAAAAGCGGTTATCTTCAGTTGCCAAAAAAGCCTGCAATAAAGGCTGGGGAATTTGGTCTATAGTTACAGGGATCCGTCTTTTTTCACCAAATTGGTTGATTAAAAGCCCATCTTTAGTAAATACTTGCATAGGCGTTTGTAATTGCACGTTTTTTAAAACTTGCACGCTGGGAATATCGGATTTAACGTAGTAATAAAGGCTGAGCAATGTAATTAGTGCAAGTAATGCACAAATGATCAAAAATTGTAAAGTTCTTTTTAATAAAATCACTGATATTTCCCTAAACGGACTCCCAATTACAGGTTGAGACTGCTAGTATATATTGATTAAAAATTGAATAATATTTTTTAAGATATAAATTATAACTTGTTTATTATTAAAACAAAGGCAAAGTT
>NZ_LYRQ01000091.1:0-8002 GCF_001661605.1 Pseudoalteromonas sp. MQS005
AATAAATATTTTTAAAGCTATGGACTGAGCGCTTATAAGTGCGAGAGATTTAAGTTCTGATTGGCGAGACTGTTAAAATTAAACAATACTGTGATCAGGCCGATGATTATATTGTCCATTTGTATAAAGGGAGTTTGTTAATGGTTAAATTTTACTGGTAGCCCTTTTTTATGGTTTTTAATGATAGGCATTATTGTTTATTTCATGTAACAAAATTATGTTAATACAAAAAAGCATCACGTTATACTGAACTGGAAAATTTAATATAGGTATTTACAATGAACTTTTTACAGAATCTAACGATTAAACGTCGTTTACAATTTAACGCATTAATCGTTGGCTTAGCAATGATTGTTATGCTGTGCATCATCATTTATGAAGCACGTATTATGCTTAAATTAAATGAAACTATTCAGTACGCTGAAGAGCTAGATGTGCATGAGCTTTCGATGCGTAAATACGAAAAAGATTTTTTGTTTTACAAAGATGAGTCTAGTTTAGAGCTATTTGCACAAGAATATAAAAAACTACAATTTAAACTAGAAAAGCTATCTGTTTTATCTGCAGATTTAAATATTGCTACGGCTCAGGTCAATCAATTTTCTACGTTAGCCCAACAGTACTATGACGACTTTCAAAATGTTGTAAAACTACAGCATAAAATCGGGTTGCACCCTAAAGATGCTTTATATGGCGAGCTGCGAGAAGCAGTTCATGAAATAGAAACATTGCTCAGTGAGCAAAATAATTACCAATTACTCACCACTATGCTACAGCTGCGCCGAGCTGAAAAAGATTTTATGTTACGTTTAGATACCAAGTATTTAGATCGATTTAATAAATTTGCAAGCGAGTTAAAACAACAAGTAAATGCTGCAGAGCTACCTAAAAATTTACGCAATCAATTGGTCTCGTTAATGACCAACTACCAAAATAAATTTACTGCATTGGTAGAGGCGCAGGTGGAACTAGGCGTCGATTTAAATTCGGGTGCCCTAGGGAAAATGAGAATAAGTGTTAAGAAAAGTGATGAAGTGGTTACTTTGATCACTAATGCGACTAAACAGCAAGTAACTGAAACGGCGCAGCAGGCGCAATTATTAGCAATAGTCATTTTTATAATTGCAAGTATCATCGTTATGCTACTTGTGTACTTAACCAGTCGTTCGATTATCCAACCTATAGAAAAAGTTTATCAAGCAATAGATAAGATTAGACAAAACAATGACTTAAGTTTGTTTATAGAGCACAAAGGGAAAGATGAGGTAACGAGGATGACCATAGACTTTAATAGTTTAATTAGTGACTTTAAAGATCTCATCTACGAAGTAAATACGGCTCTAACAACGCTTAATATAGCAACAGGGAACCTATCTGAAACAACCTCAGCGACTAGCTCTGGTATGCAAGAGCAATTACATGAAGCGGACATGGTAGCAACCGCTGCTACAGAAATGCAGGCAACGATTCAAGATATTTCACACAATACAGAAGCTGCGGCTAAAAAAGCTGAATCGACCAATGTAAGCGCCCAGCAAGGTCAGGTTGAAGTAGAGTCAACTATTAAGCATATTAATGCCTTATCTGATTCACTTGGTAAAGCTTCCAGCGTGGTGTCTCAGCTAGAAAAAGATGGTGAAACCATAGGTTCTGTACTTGATGTGATACGTGCGATTGCAGAGCAAACTAATTTACTTGCTTTAAATGCTGCCATTGAAGCGGCGAGAGCGGGTGAACAAGGTCGTGGCTTTGCGGTTGTTGCAGATGAAGTGCGCTCACTTGCACAGCGTACGCAGGAGTCAACCAGCGAAATAGAAGGTATTATTAACACCCTACAACAGCGTACTCAAGAAGTTGTGAGTATCATGCACCAATGTCGTACTCAAGGTGGCGAAAGTGCTACACAAGCAACAAAAGCGGGTGAGCTGCTAGGATCAATTACCATTGATGTGCAAACTATTATGGAAATGAGTACACATATTGCTACTGCTATAGATGAGCAAAGTCAGGTGGCTTCTGAGGTAAATAAAAACGTGGTCCGTATTCGAGATATTGCAGAGGGGGCTGCGGCTCACTCACAAACTAATGCGCAAACCAGTGAAGAGGTCTCTGAGCAAGCAAGGGTACTTCATCAAGCAATTTCAAAATATAAGGTTTAACTACTAACAGAAAAAAGTGGCTTAATTGCCGCTTTTTTCTCATTCACAGAGTATAAGTTCAGACTAAATACTAGGGAATAAACTTTATGGGTACGCTGTCTTTATTGTTTTCATGTTGTTTAACACGCTCTAAATACGTATCCCATAAGCTTGTTTGTTCAGCTTGTAGCTTAGCAAAATATTGCCAGCTGAACAGCCCGCTGTTATGGCCATCGTCAAACTCTAAACGTAACGCGTAATGCCCTACCGGCGTAATGGTTTTAATGCCCACTGCTTGTTTATTTAGTACTAACTTCATAGGCTCAGATCCATGGCCTTGAACCTCTGCTGAGGGAGAGTGTACCCGTAAAAACTCAGCGCTAAATATAACTTCAGAGTTATCATCAAAATAAACATCTAAATTTTTACTCACACTATGATAGTGCACTTTTGTAACTTGTTTCATCGTCATCTCGCTTACAAAAAAGCCTCCATATTGGAGGCTTTTAGTATAACTGTTTGTGTTTTCAATTAAAGAATAAAACGACTTAAGTCTTCATCTTCAACTAGCGCACCTAAGTGTTTTTCAACGTAGGCGGCATCAATAACAAGACTTGAACCCGCTTTTTCAGAAGCGTCATATGAAATCTCTTCCATTAGCCTTTCCATAACTGTATGAAGGCGACGCGCACCGATATTTTCGGTTTTTTCGTTTACTTGCCATGCTGCCTTAGCAATACGCTCAATTGCGTCGTCGCTAAATTCAATAGCGACTTGCTCTGTTTTGAGTAGCTCGCGTTGTTGCTCAGTAAGTGACGCGTGTGGCTCAGTTAATATACGTTTAAAGTCATCGGCTGTGAGTGCTTCAAGTTCAACACGAATAGGTAAACGGCCTTGTAACTCAGGGATCATGTCTGATGGTTTAGACATTTGGAATGCACCTGAGGCAATAAACAACATGTGGTCAGTTTTTACCATGCCGTGCTTAGTATTAACGGTAGAGCCTTCAATAAGCGGAAGTAAATCACGTTGTACACCTTCACGACTTACATCTGGGCCTGAGGCTTCACCTCGTTTACAAATTTTGTCTATTTCATCAATAAACACAATGCCGTTTTGCTCTACTGCAAAAATGGCCTGTTCTTTTAATTCTTCAGGATTAACCAGTTTACCGGCTTCTTCTTCAGTAAGTAACTTAAACGCTTCTTTAATTTTAAGCTTACGCTTAGTGCGTTTATCACCACCCATATTTTGAAACATTCCCTGTAACTGGTTGGTCATTTCTTCCATACCAGGAGGAGCCATAATTTCAATATTAGGTTGAGCTTGGGCTAAATCAATATCAATTTCTTTGTCATCTAATTGGCCTTCGCGTAACTTTTTACGAAACGATTGGCGTGTCGATGAATTTTCATCACGCTGAACTTCACCGTATTGATCTTTCGCTGGAGGCAGTAATACATCTAAAATACGTTCTTCAGCCGCTTCTTCTGCGCGATGTTTGAACTTTTTAGTTTGTTGCTCTCGTGTCATTTTAATTGAAACATCAACTAAATCACGGATGATAGTTTCAACTTCTTTGCCGACATAACCTACTTCTGTAAATTTAGTGGCTTCAACTTTAATAAAAGGAGCATTGGCAAGCTTTGCTAAACGACGAGCAATCTCAGTTTTACCCACACCCGTAGGGCCAATCATTAAGATGTTTTTTGGCGTTACTTCTGCGCGCAGGTCTTCGTTTAACTGCATACGGCGCCAGCGATTACGAAGGGCAATAGCAACCGCTTTTTTCGCTTTAGCTTGGCCAATAATATGTTGGTCTAGCTCATGAACAATTTCTCTTGGGGTCATATCAGACATAGCGAGTTCCTATTACAATTCTTCGATAGTTTGGAAGTTATTCGTAAATACACAGATGTTGCCAGCAATTGTTAGACTTTTCTCTACAATTTCACGAGCACTTAAGTCGGTATTTTCTAATAAGGCGGTTGCAGCTGATTGCGCAAAGTTACCGCCGCTGCCAATTGCGATTAGGTCGTTTTCTGGTTGCACCACGTCACCGTTGCCGGTGATAATTAGCGAAGCTGTTTCATCAGCAACAGCAAGTAAAGCTTCAAGTTTACGCAGGGCACGATCGCTACGCCAATCTTTAGCCATTTCTACAGCCGCTTTAGTGAGGTTACCTTGGTGCATTTCTAGTTTGCTTTCAAAACGTTCGAAAAGAGTAAAGGCATCAGCAGTGCCGCCAGCAAACCCAGCGATAACTTTGCCATTATAAAGGCGTCGAACTTTTCGGGCATTGCCCTTCATTACTGTGTTACCAAGAGATACTTGGCCGTCACCACCAATAACAACTTTGTCATCACGGCGTACACTTACGATTGTAGTCATGTTATTCCTCATCATCGCGCTGCAAGGGGCAGCGCGTAAAAAACGATTATGAAGAGGTTATATGGGTGAATGGTTTAAATTCAAGTCCAGCCCCAAATTCCGCAGCCGACAATATTAATTCGTTTAAGTTTGTTCTTGTCACTTTCTGCATGACGCTTGGTTTCATAAGGCCCTAAACGCACTTTGTACCAAATACCATTGCTGCCTGTGGTTTTTTTGATTTCTGAAATTAATCCTGCAAAGGCTATTTTAGCTTTTAAGGTTTCAGCTTGCTGATGGGTTCTAAATGAACCACATTGCATGACATAAGGGCCTTTTTGTTCAAGTTCTTTTACTTCAACCTGAATCTCATGCTCTTTAATTTCTTTAATAAATTTAGGTGGCCGCGGTTTAGCTATTTCTACTTGTTTTTCGGGTGTTGGATTTGCTTGCTTTTCAACAAGCTCTGGATCGGCATTGTTTTTAACAAACCAGAGTCCGTATGCAAAACCACCGACTAGTAACAAGGCAATAATAATTAACAAAAACGGGAAGGGTTTTTTAGCCGGCTCTTGTTTAGTGTTTTTTCTATTTTTTGGTTTTTTATTAATATAATCGTGCTGTGCCATGGTGTTATATGTGGCCTTACCTAAATCATGTCTGTAGGGTCTACGTCTAAACTCCAGCGAACTTTTTGTGCAAGTTTGCTAGTGCTGAGATAATCAACCATTTGCGCGAGATACTGATGTAGTATGCGTCGATCTTGCGCTTGAATATGTAATTGAAAACGATACATTCCCGCAATTTTTTCTAAAGGCGCGGGGATCGGTCCGAGCAATTGTATACCAGATACCCCATTGACAGGAACCAAATCCGTTAGAAAGTCGACGACTTGCTTTATGTTATGCCCTTGTGCGCGAACAATTGCCATACTCGTAATAGGTGGCAACTGTGCATCACTTCGCTCAGTGAGTGCAAAGCGGGCAAAATCTTGATAGCCATTATTAACTAAGTCTTGTAATAACGGGTGCTCAGGAAAGTGCGTTTGTAATAATACTTCACCGGGTTCGCCAGAACGTCCCGCGCGTCCTGCAACTTGTGTTACTAATTGTGCTAAATGCTCAGTAGCCCTAAAGTCACACGAATACAAACCACTATCGACATCTAAAATAAGTACTAAGCTAACATCAGCAAAATGGTGACCTTTTGCCAGCATTTGCGTACCAACTAAAATACGTGCGCCGCCTTGGTTTATTTCATCCAGTGCTTTTTCAAGGCTACCTTTACGCCGAGTTGAATCACGGTCGATACGGCTGATCGGGGTGTCTGCAAATTCACTACTCAAAAACTCTTCTATTTGCTCGGTGCCTTTGCCGTTAGGAAAGATTTGCGTACTACCACAGTCAGGGCATTGATGTGGTACATGATATTGATCGCCACAATGGTGGCAAATCATTTGGCCTATTGCCTTATGAAAAGTCGCACTGGTGCTGCAGCGGTTACATTCACTCAACCAACCACATTCATGACAAATCAAGGTAGGAGAAAACCCACGGCGATTTAAAAATACCATCACCTGCTTTCCCCTATTCAGGTGCTGGCGCATTATTGCAAGACTGGCATGTGCAATACCGGCTCGATCAGGCTGACCTTTCATGTCGAGCAGCTTAAACTGATTATCGGTGGCGGTTTGTGCGCGCTCACTTAATGTAAGCAACTGGTATTTGTTATTAATAGCTTTATGCAGTGTTTCTAGTGCTGGCGTAGCGCTACCCAAAATAAGTGGAATTTGATGCTGATAGGCACGATACGCAGCTAAATCACGGGCATGGTAGCGTAAAGTGTCTTGTTGTTTGAATGAGGCATCATGCTCCTCATCAACAACAATCATCCCAAGCTTTAAAAATGGCAGAAAAATACTCGAACGGGTACCTATAACAATGGCGCAACTGCCTTTTTCACAAAAGCGCCATGTTTGCAGACGCTCGTTATCGGTTAATGCCGAGTGCCATAACATAATAGGGGTGTCAGGAAAGCGACGTCTAAAACGATTGACCGTTTGAGGCGTTAGCCCGATTTCAGGAACGAGCACTAACGCCTGTTCGCCACGTTTTAATACTTCTTCTAGGCATTGCAGGTAAACTTCGGTTTTTCCGCTGCCAGTGACACCTTCTAGCAAAAAGCTATTAAACCCCGTACTTTGATTAATTGCAGTGCAGGCAATGGCTTGCTCTTTATTCAAACGAGGCTTGCTGCCAACCGTTGGCGAGGTATGTTGCCATTGATTGTCGTGCTCAATGGTTTGAATTATTAGCTCTTTATCTAAAAGGGTATCAATGGTTTTTTTATTAAACCCGAGGGCTTTGAGTTCGGTTAATGATGATTTACCGGATGCTGATAATTGCTTAAGCAAATTAAGCTGTGTTTTAGCTTTTAAAGACGGTAAAAGTGCCCCCTTTTCGCTTAATGTCACCATGTTTATACTGGTTTTATCAGGGCACTCACCTTGGCGCAGTGCACTGGGCAATGCAATATGAATAGTTTCACCGAGTGGATAGCAATAATAACGCGCTGTAAATTTCAGTAGCTCTAAATGCTGCGCAGATAACACCGGTGAGTCGTCAATAACTTCAATAATAGATTTTATTTTGCCTTCGGGGACTGCTGTTTCCGCTTTTAAGCTAAGAATAACCGCTACTTTACGTTGATTGCCAAAAGGGACTAACACGCGCATACCAGGCTGTAATTGAGTCAGCGGTACTAATTGCTCATCCACTTTATAATCAAAGGTGCGAGGCAAGGGGACTTTTATTGCAACTTCAGCAAAACGCATAACAACTCAACCAATTAACGTAATGGTTTAATGTACTAAAAATAGCATTAAAAGCCTACCGACAAATCAGTAATGAATAGGTGTTTGCCGACTTTTTAGCAAAAAGGGTAATTAAAGCTTGTGTGCGTGCGGGTTGTTGGATAAAATTCGCGACCAATAAATTTGTTTTAACGACGTATGGTGCCAAACTTCGGGTTTGGAGAGCGATGCGGCCTTAACTAGAGGTTCCTATGAAAGAAGGTATTCACCCTAAGTACGAAGTAATTTCTGCAACTTGTTCATGCGGAAACAAATTCGAAACTCGTTCTACTCTGTGTAAAGACATTCACTTAGACGTATGTTCTGCGTGTCACCCGTTTTACACTGGTAAGCAAAAGATTTTAGACACTGGCGGCCGTGTTGATCGCTTCAACAAGCGCTTCGGTGCACTTAGCAGCAAAAAATAATTTTTTGTTTCTATGTAAAAAAAGCACCTTAGGGTGCTTTTTTTGTGGCCAAAATTTACTTTCCTACCTGCTTTCTTAGCAATTTTGTATTTATTTTTTTTGCATAACTATTTCCTGTTCTTATTCTGAGTATGCATAAACATTTGCAGACAAAACAGCCAATATTCTCTATATTTTTATTTGTTAAACTTTAAAGATGGTACTCAAATGCAGGT
>NZ_LYRQ01000008.1:0-63616 GCF_001661605.1 Pseudoalteromonas sp. MQS005
GGTCATTAGCTCAGTTGGTAGAGCAGTGGACTTTTAATCCATTGGTCGATGGTTCAAGTCCATCATGACCCACCACTTCTGGTACACTTTCTTCGACATAAAATATTTCCTACTATCTCCCTAATTTTTATTTATAAACTGCATTGTTAGATTGCTATTATTTAGTGTTAGTTTCTCGTATAATTTGCGCTATTAATTACACTGTAAATAAAGTGGTCGAGAACAATGAGTTTAGCTCAAACTATTATGCCAGAAGGCTATATTTTTCCTCCTAAGCCAGCCCCGTTAACACAAGACGAAAAAGGCGAATATAAAGCGCGAATAAAACAGTTACTGCAAGAAAAAAACGCGGTGCTTGTTGCTCATTATTACACTGATCCCGAAATTCAAGCACTCGCTGAAGAAACAGGCGGTTGTGTAGCCGATTCACTGGAAATGGCACGCTTTGGCGCTAGACACGAAGCCGACATGATCATTGTCGCGGGCGTACGTTTTATGGGTGAAACCGCTAAAATTTTAACCCCCAATAAAACTGTGGTTATGCCCACCCTTGAAGCAACCTGTTCATTAGACATTGGTTGCCCTGTTGATGAATTTTCAGCATTTTGTGATCAACACCCAGATCGTAAAGTGGTGGTATACGCTAACACCTCTACCGCGGTTAAAGCGCGTGCTGATTGGATTGTTACCTCATCGTGTGCACTTGAAATAGTAGAGCACTTAGATGAGCAAGGCGAAAAAATTATTTGGGGCCCAGATAAGCATTTAGGCAGCTATATTCAAAAGAATACTGGTGCCGATATGATCATGTGGAACGGCGCATGTATCGTACATGACGAATTTAAAACCAAAGCCTTAAAAGACATGAAGGCATTGCACCCAGATGCGGGCGTACTTGTGCACCCAGAATCACCGGCTGAAATTGTTGAATTAGCCGATGCAGTTGGCTCTACTAGCCAGCTAATTAAAGCCGCTCAAACAATGAGCAATAAAAAGTTTATTGTAGCCACCGATCGCGGTATTTTTTATAAAATGCAGCAACTATGCCCAGAGAAAGAGTTTTTCGAAGCGCCAACGGCCGGTAGCGGCGCTACGTGTAAAACTTGCGCTCACTGCCCATGGATGGCAATGAATGGCTTACAAGCGATTGAGGAAGCACTGATTGATGCCAGCGGCAAAGAAGTATTTGTTGATATGGACTTACGCGAAGGCGCACTTAGATCGTTAAATCGCATGCTTGATTTTACAGCCAATATGGCAAAATAATAAATGGCAATATAACTCATTAGATAAAGGCGATACTCAGGTATCGCCTTTTTTATTTGCTTATGAGTAGTTAGTTTGATTATTGAGCAGTTAAAAGCGTGATATTAAAAAGGCCTTGCACCAAGCAAGTGTATTTCATACTATAGCGCGCTGTTGCACTGCAACATTGTGGAGAGATGGCTGAGTGGCTGAAGGCGCACGCCTGGAAAGTGTGTTTAGGTTAATCCCTAACGAGGGTTCGAATCCCTCTCTCTCCACCATTATTCTATATCAGGACGTCTCAGGACGTCCTTTTTTGTGCCCGTAATAAAGTTTAGCCTGTTAACTTATCGCTTGCGTGACCCGATTATTTTTATGCAGATGTTTTAACGTATACATGCTCGGCTAAGGTTAAACAGGTTTGGTAAGTGGGGGCGTTTTGCTGCTGGGCAATTATTAATACCCATAAAAATGGCTGAGGGGCGTTTGAAGTTTAATGTATTAGCATAAAGCAGAGCTTAATGGCTATGTAGCCATCAAGCTCTATTAACAGCTTGTTATTCAACCGTGGCTGTTAAACCACGACGTTTAAGTAAGGCTGATGTGTCTGGTTCTTGGCCACGAAATGCTTTAAACGATTCCATAAGGTCACGCGAGTTACCGACTTCTAAAATTTCTTTACGGTATTTGTCACCTAGTTCACGTTTTAAGCCTCCTTGCTCTTGTACATAAGCAAAAGCGTCAGCTGCTAAAATTTCACTCCACATGTAGGCATAGTAACCTGCAGAGTAACCGCCCCCCATTGAATGAGAAAAGAATGCAGACTTATAACGCGGCGGCACAAATGGCACGTTAACGCCGTGTTTTGTTAAAACATCTTGCTCAAATTTTTCAATATCTTGCAGTGGAGCATCTGCTGGTAATGAATGCCATTCCATATCTAATAAAGCGGCAGATACATATTCTAATGTATCAAAACCTTGGTTAAAACTTCTTGATTTAATTACTTTTTCAAGTAATTCATCCGGAATAGGCTCGCTTGTTTGATAATGTTTAGCATAGTTAGCAATTACTTCAGGGTGCATTGCCCAATCTTCTTCAAACGTAGACGGGAATTCAACAAAGTCTCTTGATACTGATGTACCAGATAAGGTTGGGTATTTTACTTTTGAAAGCATACCGTGCAGGCCATGGCCAAGCTCATGGAACATAGTGGTTGTTTCATCGTAGCTAATAAGTGTCGGCTCACCTTTGGCGCCTTTTTGAATGTTCATAACATTCACGACAACAGGTTTTTGCCCATGCAAACCAGACTGTTTAACAAACGAGCTCATCCATGCGCCACCACGTTTACCTTCACGCGCAAAATAATCAGCAAAAAAGATAGCTAGGCTTTCACCATTTGCGTCAAATACTTCATATGCTTTTACATCAGGGTGATATACAGGTAGATCGTTACGTGGCTTAAATGTAATGCCATACAAACGATTCATGGTAAAGAATACACCGTCTTCTAATACACGGTTAAACTCAAAATATTCTTTTACTGCTTTTTCATCAAGGTTGTACTTATCTTGGCGTACTTGCTCGGCATAATATAACCAATCCCATGGTTTAAGTTCGAACTGCTCTGCAGATGCATTTATTTTTTCTTGAATATCGGCTGCTTCTAACGCTACATTTTGAGTTAGCCTTGGCACCATGCTAGCAAACATATCAAATACAGCTTGTGGTTTTTTAGCCATTTGCGACTCTAAACCAAATTCAGCCCAGCTGTTGTAGCCAAGTAGTTTTGCTTTTTGTGCTCTTAATTTAACCAGTTGCGCAACAATATTGCGATTACTAAATTCACCATCTAGCGCGCGCTCTGAAGATGCACGCCACACTTTCTCGCGTAAATCACGGTTTTGTAATGAAGCTAAAACAGGCTGGCGAGTTGTATTGGTGATTTTAATTAAATACTGCCCTTCGTGGCCGGCTTCTGTGGCTGCATTAGCAAATTGTTCAATTTGACCTGCCGATAAGCCAGCTAACTCTTTTTGGTCTTTTACGATGACAACATTACTTTTACTTAGCGCAAGTAAGTTTTGTGAAAACTGTGTCGTTAAGGTTGATAGCGATGAGTTAATATCACGTATTTGCTGCTTTTGTTCATCATTAAGCTGAGCGCCTGAGCGCACAAAACGTTTATAGTAAACGTCTAGCAGTCGTGTTTCTTGCGCTGTTAATGCTAAAGAGTCTGTTTTTTCAAAAAGTGTGGCTACTTTTTTAAATAACGCATCATTTAAAAAGATGTTGTCTCTGTGCGCTGCAAGCTTTGGTGCAAGTTCTTTTTGAAGCTCACGACGCGCTGGGTTTGAGCTAGAGCCTGCAAGGTTGTAAAAAATGCTGCTTGCACGCGTTAATAACTCGCCACTTTGTTCAAGTGCCACGATGGTGTTTTCAAAAGTCGTAGGGGCTGTATTATTAATAATGTCTTGTACTTGCGCCATTTGCTGCGCCATACCTTGATTAAAGGCAGGTAAAAAATGCTCATCTTTGATGACTGCAAAGTCAGGGGTTTCGTACTGTAGTGTGCTTTTTTCTAATAATGGGTTGGTAGCTTGTTGTGCTTGCGCTGAAATACTTTGCGCAGTTGTTTGTTGTTTGTTGTCAGCGTTTACATTTGGCTCAGAGCAGCCCGAAAGTAATAACGCCGAGCTGATTGCCGTGGCAAGTAAAGTTTTCATATTTACATTCTCTTATTATTGTAACCAGTAGTTACCTTGTCATTAATCAAGTAAGAGTACGTTGACTTAAATGTAACTACACTTAGGTTGCGATAAAGTCTAAATTAACTGCGACGAGCTGTTAAGTTATATGCCCCATAGTGCATTTTTTGACGAGCGAGTAAAATATAAAGCAGTAAATAGGAGGGGCGTTGAGTGACTTAAATACGCCAGCGATGCTTAATTTATTTACCTATCTAGTTATTTATCGACGCACGTCTTTTGGTGCGCCACCTTTTGGCCAGTCATCCGCTTTATTGGCAAAAATAGGGCGTTCTAAATGTGAAAAGTAATAAGCAATATCAACAGCTTGTTGCTCGGTTAACATGCCTTCTTGGCCCAATGGCATATTTCCTTTAATAAATGCCGCTGCGGTGTAAGTGCGTGCCATACCTGCACCATCATTAAACGACTGACTGCCGGCAATGGCTGGGAACATGTAAGTATTATTGGGGTATAAACCTTGAGCATCTATTTGATGGCAGCTTGCACAATGCTGTGCGTAAAGGGTTTTTCCGTTATCGGCGTTTGGTACTAGCTCTTTATTAATAGTGACAAAACCTGTGTTGTCTTGCAGATCGTTTTTGTTTTTTATATTTTGTGATAAAAAGTTCATGTAGCTGACAATAGCCTGCATAGGCACTGAATTAGTAGGCAGTGGCTGACCGTTCATTGAGCGTTGAAAACAGCCGTTAATTCTGTCTTCAATGGTGTTTATTTTTGCATTGCGAGAGCGATACTTTGGATATACCACATTCATGCCCACATAAGGCGCGGCTTTAGCTACACGCCCTTCATTAAGATGGCAAGTGCTACAATTGAGCTTATTATTTACGTTATTGGGAAGTTGTTTATAGGTATCAATAATTAATAAGCGCCCATAACGAATTAAATCCGACTCAGGGCTGGCATCGAGCTCATTAATAGCGGGCGTTACTAGGGTGTTAGGGTGATTTGCTGATAAGTTTATAATTTTGGGCGCATTACTTAGCGCTTTTTGCACGAGTGGTTGAGTTTGCGCTTCTTGTGAGCATACGGGTAAAGCAAATAACGTCGCTAATACAACACTAAAATGAACTTTAAACATAATTAAAACCTAAATAAAAAGAATAAAACGACAGTGCCATTATTGCTGCAATGTGGCTGAGTATTTTAATACCGCTGAATTAGTTAGGTGAATCAGTAAACCGTGACCCACTATCATTAAAATATAGTTAACGATTACTTAAAGGGTTAATAATTTAGTTAGTTTGATTATTGAACAGCAGTGCTTAGGTGGAGGTGTCATTAGTTTGTGATTAATTTATATAAGTTTGGTATGCATAGCCAAATGATTATGAACCATAACGCTATGCAAAGTGAGGTGTTTTTTGACTATTTTATTTACAGTTATAGTCCATAATTTTGTGTGATAAAGCGCTAAGTATGTCCACTACTTTAAAACTTGCTTGCTCCATAAGAGATACTTTTTCTACAGCAGTATTGATATCGCCTAATTGGAATGCTTCTAAAGCAGCAAAGCCATTCTTATGGACATCTTCATGTGGTTGCTCTAATGCTTTAAAGTCGTTAATGCTTGAATATTTTAATGCACCTTCACCTTGGTAATACCATTTACCTAAACGACACATGGTATGATCAGAAAAGTCTTCTGCAGTCTTATTTGATTGGCCTAAAATGACTTTATAAATATCGTATTTCCATACAATGTGATCCATTTTTACTGTTTGAATAAATGCATCGGCACTTGAATTAACAATAACGCTATACATATTTTGTGATAGTTCAACCACTTTTTTAGCGGTAGCATCAATTTCTGATGAGCTATTTGCAATGCCATCACTTTCTTCGCTAACGTTAGTAATGTTAGTTACAACGCTTTGCATTTGCTCATTGACCTTAGCTATTAAATTAGAGATCTCGTTAGATGCATCAGAAGAGCGCTGAGCGAGCGTCCTTACTTCATCTGCCACAACAGCAAAGCCTCGTCCTTGCTCTCCGGCTCTAGCGGCCTCGATAGCCGCATTGAGTGCAAGTAAATTTGTTTGATCAGAAATCCCTTTAATTATGTTTACAAAATCATTAATTCCGATTGTTACTGACTGCAATTCTTTAACGGATTTAGTGGCTGATTTTGTATCTCTTGAGATATTATGTGTTGACGATGAAGTCGTTGCTAACATATCTAAAATTGTATCAAGTAATTCTTGGGATGACTTAAATGACGTAATATCATTAATTAGTTTATGTGAAGTTGAGGCTAAGCTTTCTCTGATGTCACTAATTAAATCAGATAACTGTAATGATAATGTGTTTAATTCACGCTGTTTTACAAATGCTGTATCATTTGCTATTTCATTGTCGTTTTGTTGTGATTGCTCGCTGTTTGCTGCTAACAATTGCGCTTCAAGCTTTTCATTGGTTTTTTTTAATTGAATTAACTCGTTATTTAACTCATTAATTTTGTTTTTATATTTTGAATTGAACAGCATGTAGACCCCAATTTAAACACAGAAAATAAACGTATATTTTTTATTAAATTTACCTGAACATTGATTACTTTATTCGATTTTTTACAGGGGTGGAATTGACGTCCACCCAGGTCGATTTTTATAAAAGTAAGTTACAACACTATAATAGATGCTTTATAACCTTTTGGTAAATAAACTTTTCTTTTAATGCTTATAATAAGCTTGTTTAAGGTGAACACTGCTTTAGAAGTTAGTACTTCCTAATTGATTTACTCAACTGGGCTTGAAACTCATCAGGGAATAAAATTGTGCCGTCGTCTTCTTCGGTAGGGAACACGGCCACCAGTAAGTCGTCTTCTTCAAGGCCAGGTGTCCAGCGGCTAAACCAATCGTTTGTTGGAATTGCTTTAGGTGTACAGCCTTGCCATTCGCCGGTTGCCCAGGCTTGTGCGAACTCTCGTGTTGGCCATACCGGCACGCAATCGTCGTCCTCGTTAGTGAGCATTACGCAGCCGTCGTCATCGTTTAAAATCCACACTTGCTTAAATTGCTGCACGGTTTCGTACATGTATGCGAGTCGTTTTTTTGCGCCAAGGCCTAAAATTACGTCGTCTTGCTTTGATAAATTATCGGTGGTCATTTTTGGCTCTCTCTCACTGTGGAGTATACAAAGAGCAGCGAGCTGCTGCGCTTTAAAGTTTAGTTTAGCTGATGGCTGCTAGTAGCTCATTGGCTAGTTGGTTTAGTGCGTCGGGGTCTTGGTTTGTTAATGCGTAGGTGCGTAATCCATATATACCCATAACACAAAATCGTGCCAGCTCTATGGCACTTCGGCCATTGGTAATTTCTTTATTATCAATTGCTTTTTGTAACTGCTGCGCAAAAGCATGCTCATATGCAGTTAAATTAGTACGCAATACGTGGCAAATTTGTGGATCGTTACCCTCTACCTCGCTAATGCTTTTTGTGAGCAGGCACACTTTGGTTGCTTCACCGTCAACGCATTCTTGCACAATGATATTAAGGTATTGTTTCAGCGTATCTAAAATACAACTGCTGTGCTCAAACAGCGCCGTAAACTGTGTATTGCGATCGGTTTGGTATTGCTCAGTAGCGGCTAAAAAAATGCCTTTTTTACTTCCAAATGCCGCGTATAACGAGCCCGGATGTAAATGGGTTGCTTGAGTCAGTTTTTGCATACTGGTTTTTGCATAGCCATGAAGCATAAACATCGCCATTGCTTGGCGCAGTACAAACTCTGTATCAAATTCTGCAGTTCTCATAATGACTCTTCTCGTTGGCAGAGTAGGTAAAGCGAACTCTCAACAATAATCCTACCTTAAGCAGCGTTTAGGTAAAGCAGTTTACGCAATCTTGAACAAAGTTTCAAAATTATACTTGAATATTCATTCAAGTGACCTTATCTTGAATGTACATTCAACAAAGGATAAACATTATGTCGACAGACTTACTTTCACCTTTTAAATTAAATAACAGCATTGAACTGCAAAACCGCGTACTAATGGCACCACTAACTCGTTGTATGGCAGATGACAATTTAGTGCCTACACAAGCCATGGTTGATTACTACGCTCGCCGTGCTGATGTAGGCTTAATTATTAGTGAAGCAATTATTATTCGTGCCGATGCACAAGGTTACCCAAATACACCGGGTATCTTCACTAGTGAACAAGTTCAAGGTTGGAAAAAAGTCACTGACGCTGTGCATGCCAATGGCGGTAAAATGTTCGCGCAATTATGGCATGTTGGCCGTGTTGCTCACCCTCACTTTTTTGGTGGTGATGTACTCGCACCATCGGCGATAGGGGTTGAAGGTTCAGTACCGCGTATGCGCGAGCTAACTTATATTACGCCAAAAGCTGCCACTAAAGACGATATTAAAGGCTTAGTGGCTGACTACGCTAAAGCGGCAGAAAACGCGATGGAAGCAGGTTTTGACGGCGTGGAAATTCATGGTGCTAATGGCTATTTAATTGACCAATTTTTACATTATGCTGCCAATGAGCGTGATGACGAGTACGGCCAAACACCAGAAAACATGTCGCGTTTTGCACTCGAAGTAACTGATGCCATTATTGATGTGGTAGGCAATGAGCGTACCGCAATGCGTTTAACACCCGGTGCTTATTTTAACATGAGCGAAGATAACCGCGATAAAGCGGTGTTCGACTATTTATTACCTGAGCTTGAAAACCGCAAATTAGCTTATTTACATGGCGGTATTTTTGACGACAGTATGCGTTTTGATTCATTGGAAGGTAAATCAATTTCTGAGTTTTTACGTGCCGGTTATGCAAGCACTTTAGTCGGTGTAGGCAGCTACAGCTTTGAAACTGCCAAACAAGCGATCAACGATAATAAATTTGATTTAATTGCCATTGGTCGCCCACTTATTGCTAACCCAGATTACATTAGCAAAATTAAAAATGGTGAAGAAGTGGTTCCTTATAGTGATGAAATGCTTGCTGAGCTTAAGTAATCGCTTTTTACTAAATTAAATATAAGGCACCTAATTGCAAAGTTAGGTGTCTTTTTTTATACATTTGTTTGCCATAATTAACTCATAATTGTTTAACCTTGCTGTCAATAAAGTTCCCCCTCGTTGTCATATTTAAAAATTAGACTGTGCCCGCTTTCATAATTACCTTTTATAATTAGAATCAAACGGGACAACAATGTACGCTTTAAAAAATAAATCGATTTTGAGCATGGCTGTGGCCATGGCGGTATCAACTTCAGCTTATGCTAACGATAACGTGATAGAAGAAGTAACCGTTACTGCAAAACCAACCAGTTATGCAAACAACGTTATTGAACCTGCCATGCTTGAGCAACAAAGCTCGGTATCGAGTGTGTTATCGGTAATTGATAACTTACCTGGCATTAGCATAAACGAAGGCGACGCATTTGGCGGCGACGATTGGTCAACAACTATTACCATGCGTGGTTTTAGTATTGACTCAAACCAGCAGCAATTAGGTATGACGGTAGACGGTATTCCTAATGGCGGTTCTAATTATGGCGGTGGTGCTAAAGCGAATCGTTACCTAGATAGCGAAAATTTAGTCACGGTGGAAGTTGGCCAAGGTACCTCAGACATTAAATCGGCCTCATTAGAGGCATTAGGCGGTACCTTTAATTTTGTAAGTAAAGCACCGAGTTTAGATAAAAGCACCACATTTGCTTATACCTCAGGCAGTCACGACGCCTCGCGTTATTACGTTAAGCACGAAACTGGCACCATTTTCGATAATACCCAAGCGTACGTGAGTTACTCACAAACCGATACTAGCCGCTGGATTGGCTCAGGCAGCAATGGCGGAAAAGATAACCAACACGCTGAGGCGAAATTTGTTACCACTCTTGATAATTTAACTATTACAGGGCGTTTATCGTACGACGATGTAAGCGAGACCAACTACAATAGCGTGAGCCTAGATCAATTTGAACAAACCCCTAATTGGGATCAGCTAACATGGAACTGGACAGGCGTTCCGCACTTTGACCAAATGTTTGCAGAAGGTTGGGGCACCCTGCGTGAAAATACCCTAGGCTATTTAAAATTTGAATACGCGATTTCTCCAACATCATTGTTAACCATTAGCCCGTATTATCATAAAAATTCTGGCCGTGGCGATTGGATCCCACCTTATTTAACGTCCCCTGTAGATGAAAATGGCAACCCAACCACCGAGGGTGGCAAAAATGCGGGCTCTTATGGTTTTACCGATAGCAACGGTAATCCACTTGCGCCGAACGCAGGTTGTACCGCAAGTTTAAACTGGCCGTGGGAGTCGGGCCCTGAGCTTAATCCTGCGTGTTACGACGATGATGCAACGCCTGTTATGTCTTATCGTCATACTCATTACAATAAAGATCGTTTAGGGGTAACTGCTAATTATCAAGCAAGCTTTGGCATGCACGATATAGAAGCGGGTTTTTGGTATGAGCAAAGTGACCGTGATGAGTCGCGTGATTGGCATAAGGTAATCGATGCCCGTATTTATCATCATTTTGATAACACCCCATACTGGACGCAATACAAAAACACCTTTGAGACTGATACGCTTAAATGGTACGCACAAGACTCAATGGCACTTGGCGACTTTACGTTAAACCTAGGGGTAAAAAAATACTTAGTGGATATAGAAAAGTATGACCACTATAAAAACGCCACAACAGCTAAAGTAAACAGTGATTCAGACCTTTTATTTAGTGGCGGTATTTTGTATCAGCTAAATAGTAATACTGAGTTATTTACCAGCTACAGCGAAAACTTTGCCGCCATTAAAGATGGTGTGCTTGAGCGCGACAGTTCTGACTTATCAGCTATTAAGCCAGAAACCGCTGAAAATATTGACCTAGGTGTACGCTATCAAAATAATGCACTTAAACTAACGGCAACGGCCTATTCAATTGAATTTGATAACCGTATTACCTTTATAGCACCAGGCAGCGACACCGGCGGTATAGACTACACCATAGGCACAAACGGCTCGTACCTCAATGTGGGCGGTATTGAATCCAAAGGTCTAGAGTTGTCAGCAAGTTACATGCTTAATAATGAGTGGAATATATATAGCTCATACACTAATAATAGCTCTGAATACAAAGGTGATGCGCCAGGCTTTGAAGCAGGAGGCAAAGTAATTGACTCAGTGGATGATTTATTTGTGCTATCTACCGATTACTACAGTGGCGATTTCCGCTTTGGTTTATCGGCTAAATACACCGGTGAGCGTGGCGATGTAGATAGCTACACCGTGCTTGATTTAAACGCAGGTTATTCAGCCGAAGTTAACGCAGGCCCGTTTAAAGCCGTTGATATTGCCTTTGTGGTTTATAACATTACCGATAAAAGTTACTTGGCAGGTGGTACGGGCAATGGGAGTACTTACTTTATTGGCTCACCACGCACAGCAGCGGTTACATTAACGGCTACTTTTTAAACCAATGTAAACTTATATAAGCCCATCACCGATGGGCTTTTTGCTATAAAAAGGTTGATGAGAACACCATGAAAAGCATGATAAAAATAACCGGATTAAGTTTAATTTTATTGTTTAATAATGTGGCATTGGCTGCTCAACAAAATGTAGTGCTAGTCACCCTTGACGGCGTACGCTGGCAGGAAGTATTTAATGGTGCCGATAAAAACCTGCTCAATAATAAAGAATTTGTTAAGCAACCAGCACAGTTAAGCAATGAATTTTGGGATGAAAGGGTGCAACAGCGCCAGCAATTATTAATGCCGTTTTTAACACAAACGATTGCCACTCAAGGCGTAATTATTGGCGACAGAGCAAACGGCTCAGCGATGTCAGTGAGTAATCCATGGTATTTTTCATACCCGGGTTATAACGAAATTCTTACCGGCGAAGTGGATGAAAACATTAACATTAACGATAAAGTATTTAATCCAAATAAAACCATTTTAGAGCGATTAGATGCGCAGCCTGAATTTAAAAACAGCACTGCTTTATTTGGTAGCTGGGATGTGTTCCCTTACATTGTAAATACTAAGCGTAGTCATGTGTATGTAAATGCAGGATTTATGCCTATTGCCGATGATTTATTTGCCGATGATTTATTTGCCGATGCGCCCCTGTTAAACGCATTACAAACAGAAATCCCCAGCCCATGGCACAATGTGCGGCTTGATAGTTTTACCTATCGATTTGCTAAAGCCTATATGCTGGCTAAAAAGCCAAGATTATTGGTGATTAGCTTAGGAGAAACTGACGATTTTGCTCACGATGGCCATTACGATGCTTACTTAAAGTCGGCCAAACAAAGCGATGCATTTTTAAAAGATTTATGGCAAACCATTCAAAGTACAGCAGGTTATAAAAATAATACTACGTTAATTGTTACTACCGATCACGGCCGTGGCAGCTACGCAAACGATTGGCAACATCACAGCTCTAAACGGGCATTAGCAAAGTCGGAGCAGGGTAAAAAGGCATTTCCTGAGGGAATTATTGGCTCAGAGCATATTTGGCTTGCTGCCATTGGCCCTACAATTAAAGGTAATGGCTTAATAAAAACCGATAATGAGCTTAAACAAGCGCAAATTGCCGCCACCGTTTTAAAAGCACTTGGGCAAAACCCAAACACGATTAACCCTAATATGGCACCGGCTATTAACGAGATTTTAAAATGAAACAGTTACTAAAAACTTTTAATCATTCAGCGCTGTTACTTGCTTTTGTTATTAGTGGTGGCGCAATGGCTGCGCCGTCTAAAATATTGTTTGGCTCGTGTGGGCATCAAGATAAAGACATCCCCATCTTTAATGCGATTAACAAAGAGCAGGGTGATTTATTTATATTTTTAGGCGATAACATTTATGGCGATACTAACGACATGGCCGTGCTTAAAAATAAATACCAACGATTAGGGGCAAAGCCTGGCTTTAAAACCTTAAAAGCAAATACACCTCTAATAGCCATGTGGGATGATCACGATTATGGTCAAAACGATGCGGGTAAAGAGTATCCGCATAAAGAAGCATCACGGCAAATTATGCTCGATTTTTGGCAAGAACCTGCTAATTCAAAACGCCGTACCCGCCCTGATGGTATTTATACCTCGTACATGTATGGCGAAGGCAATCAAACCGTGCAGGTGATCATGCCAGATTTACGCTTTAATCGTGACAGACTTAATTCTGTTAGCGAGCTTGAGTATTACACCAAGCGTAAAGCAAATAACCAAGGCCCGTACAGTCCAACTGAAGTACAAGGCGCGTCTATGCTAGGGGAGGCACAGTGGCAATGGCTTGAAGCCGAGCTGAAAAAGCCAGCGGCAATAAAGCTAATAGCGTCAAGCTTGCAGTTACTGCCAGATTTTACCGGCTGGGAGTCGTGGGCAAATTTTCCTGAGGATCGAAACCGTTTATTTGCGCTAATTAAAAAACACCAAGTAAATGGTGTGATTATTATTAGTGGCGATACTCACTGGGGCGAGATTTCAAGGTATCAACACAATCTTGATTACCCGCTTATTGAAATGACCAGCTCAGGCCTGACAGAAAAGTGGAAAGATGTTAGCCCTAACCAGCATCGTGTGGGTAATTACACGCATAATGTTAACTATGGTGATTTAAGCATAGACTGGCAACAAGTCGACCCTGCTATTTCATTAAAGCTTAAAGGCATTGAGGGTCAGGTTATTATGCAAAGTGACTTTAGTCTTTCAAGTATTAGTCCTTATAAATAGCATCACTATTTAAATAATAAACGCACTGCGGGTAAAGCTGTGCGTTTAAAATTTCATCTATCGGCGGGCTAACTTGCTGATTTATTAATGCCAATTTCCTCTTAGCGCTACCGCTTAAATTGAAAATATCTTACACTGGCTTTATCTCAAGTAAGGCTGGTATCGTATGCTCAATATTATTCAATCAAACCGTATGGAAGCCCTGCAAGCGCAGTTTCATCAGCTATTAAAAATAAACCCATTGCAAAGCCCATTTGATAAAGAAGTGGTGTTAGTGCAATCGCCGGGTATGTCGCAATGGCTTAAAATCGGTTTAAGTGAAAATTTAGGCGTAGCTGCACAGGTAGACTTTCCGCTACCATCGAGTTTTATTTGGCAGTTGTATCAGCAATTACTGCCAAACGTGCCTAAAGAGTCGGCCTTTAACAAACCTAACCTTGCTTGGAAACTGTTTGCAATTTTACCTACTTGTATTGACGAGCCACTGTACTTACCGCTTAAAACCTATTTAGAGGGCGATATTGACGGCCAAAAAACCTTTGCTCTATGTGAAAAAATAGCCGATGTGTACGACCAATATTTGATGTACCGCCCCCATTGGATAGCCACTTGGGATAGTGGTGTTGATACGCTTGACGATGTTGATATAACGATTGCGCCTTGGCAACCCGATTTATGGCGTCGTATCGTCAAATTAAGTAAACAGCTAGGGCAAAGCCAATTTCACCGTGCCAATATGCAAGGGCAGTTACTCAGTGCACTTGAGAGCATGGATAGCGCCTTATTACCAAAACGCATTAGCTTATTTGGTATATCTGCGATTGCTAGCTCGCAGCTTGAAGTGTTTGAAGCTTTAAGTAAAAAAACTGAAGTGTTTTTGTTCTTTTTTAACCCTAGCGAGCATTATTGGGGCGATATCATTGATGAAAAAACAGCAGCTAAAATCACTGCTAAATACGCAAAAATGCCGCTGGTGGAAGCACAGCAAAAAAAGCAAACGAATCCCGATGAAGAATACTATTTTATAGGTAATCCGCTGTTATCGTCGTGGGGTAAACTCGGCCGCGATTATTTTGAGCAACTAGTGCAGCTTGATGCCCGCTGGATTGATGGCTTTATAGATGCATTTGACGACAGCTTACTTGGCCAAGTGCAAAGTGAAATTTACCAACTTGCCTTTAAAGGTGAGTCGCTCACCGATAATAAAGAATGGTTTATTAACGATGAGGGCAAGCTGCCCATAACTGCAAACGATGCAAGTATTACACTAAGTGATTGCCATACACCGCTTCGAGAAGTAGAGCGCCTGCACGACTACTTACTTAATTTATTTAATCAAAATTCAGCGCTTACCCCTAAAGACATCATCGTGATGATGCCCGATGTTGGCACCTACAGCCCTTATATTGAAGCAGTTTTTGGTGGTGCACAGGGCAGTCGATTTATACCTTATGCGCTAGCTGATTTAGCCATAGAGCAAGAAAAACCTGTACTGAGTTCGTTTGCTAGTTTAGCTAATTTACCGTTTTCGCGCTTCGGCGTGTCGGATATTCTCGATTTATTACAGGTTACCCAAATTGCTGAAAAGTTTGGTTTAGAAGCGCATGAATATGAGCAAATTCAGTATTGGTTGGAGCGTGTTGGCGTTAAATGGGGCGTAAACGCTGAACATAAAAGTACCTTTGACTTACCCGCAATTGAGCTTAACACTTGGCAGCATGGCTTAAACCGTTTACTACTGGGTATTGCCATGCGCGATGAACAGTGCCCATTTAATGGTATTTACAGTGCCGATGAGGTTGAGGGCATGGCGCTTGATACACTCAATAAGCTGGTACACTTTATTGATGTGCTGCAAGACTTTAAAGCTAAGCTCACCCCCGATGACACACTCACCAATAAAGCCCAAATTTTAAATGAGCTGCTCAACACTATTTATGAGAGCGAAAGTGACGACAGTTGGGATTTATTAGTACTGCAAAAAGTACTCGAAGACATTGGCAAACATCATGATAATGGTGATTACAGTGAGGGCGTATCGCAGCGCATTGTTAGCTATTTAATTAAACAAGGCATACAAGAGAAAGGTGTCGGCCAACGGTTTTTAGTGGGGCAAGTGAATTTTTGTACGCTAATGCCAATGCGCGCCGTGCCGTTTAAGGTAGTGTGTATGTTAGGCTTGAACGATGCCGATTACCCACGTACCGTTCAACCTATCGGTTTTGACTTAGTACCTTATTCTAAAAAGCAAAAAGGTGACCGTTCACGAAAACTCGATGACCGTTACCTTTTTTTAGAAGCACTTCTTAGTGCCCGAGATAATTTATATATGAGCTACATTGGTCGCTCATGTTTTGACAATCAACCACGCATGCCATCAACCCTAGTAAGTGAGCTTTTAGAATACATTGGACGCAGTTTTAAACTTTGCGAACCCAGTGATAAACCTCTGCCTGAATGCCTTATTACGCAGCAGCATTTGCAGCCTTTTAATAGCCTGTATTACTCAGCCCCTAGCGATGAACAGGCGGGAGTAAATAATCACAGCTATAACCCAATTTGGCTGCCTAGCGAGGCTATTGAGCCAAAAGCAATCACTGCGCTTGATGTAACGCCCCCAGAGCTACTTGATCTTGATGTGTTTATTCGTAGTGTATGTCATGCCCAAGAGAGCTTTTATCAACAAAGCTTAGGGTTACGTTTGCCGCAATTTAACGATATAGCGAAAGACGAAGAACCGTTTAGCCTAGATGCGCTGCGCCGTTATTTTTACCTTGATGAAATTCTTGAGGCAAACATTAACGATACACCACTCAGTACCGAGCAAATACTGCAGCGCGGTGAGTTGCCGCAAGCCAATGTAGGCAGCTTAATTTATGAGGGTATGCAGCACCGAGTTGATGCGCTTGCAGGGCAAGTAAAAGAGCAAATAAAAGCCGGTAAAAGCGAACCGATAGAAGTGTTACTTACGCTTGAAAATACCACCATTGAAGGCTGGCTTAACCATGTGTATATGCATAAACAAGTGTTTTACCGCAGTGCCAGTATTAAAGCCAAAGATTTAATAAAAGGTTTTCTTTATCACCTGGCAGCTCAAAGCATGCAACAAGAGGTTGAAACTTTATTACTGGGTTTAGATAAACAAATTAGCTTTGCACCTATGAGTAAAACCGATGCCGACTTACATCTCGCTGACTGGTTTGAACTATACAAAGCACTGCGAAATGCGCCCGTGGCGTTTTTTCCGGTGAGCGGTTATGAATACGTTAAAAGCGGTGGCGACATGGCAAAAGCCAACAGTAAATTTAGTCCACAGTATATTGGCCGAGGTGAAGGGGAAAACCCTTATATTCGTTTAACGGTGCAATCACTTAATGACTGCCAAGACGAATTTATACATTGGAGCGAAAAATTACTCGCCCCATTATTTGAGCACGCCAAGGAGAGTGACTATGCAAGCGCTTAATCCACTCACTATGCCATTATCAGGGCAAAGCTTAATTGAAGCCAGTGCTGGCACAGGTAAAACCTACACGATCACGGGTTTGTATTTGCGTTATTTATTGGGCATGCAAATACCTGGTGAGCTGAATACGCCATTGAGTGTTGAGCAAATTTTGGTAGTAACCTTTACCGATGCCGCCACGCAAGAAATTAAAGACCGTGTTCGTAGCCGTATTATTGCCGCGCGTGATGCGTTACTAGGGCAAGTACCCAATGATGAGCTAATTGAAGGCGTAATCGCGGGTGTTGATGACAAGCACCGTGCGTTTGACTTACTCGATGCCGCAGCTAAATCAATGGACGAAGCGGCTATTTTTACCATTCATGGTTTTTGTCAGCGAATGCTAAAGCAGCATGCGTTTGAATCCGGTGTGGCATTTAACTTAGAGTTCATTTTAGATGAGCGCGATATTCTGCTTGAAACCATAAAAGACTTTTGGCGCGCGTTTGTATACCCACTTAGTAAAGAAAGAACAGATGCGATTTTAGCGGTATTTGCCGCGCCCGAATCACTATTTAGTCATGTAAGTAGTATTTTAAATAAGGCGAACGCAGAGATAACACCGCAAGTTAGTTTAGATGCGGTATGGCAAGCCCGAGGTGAATACTTGGAGCTTGTACCCGCCTTTAAAAAAGCGTGCCTAGAGCAAGAATTTATTGGCGCTGTGAAAGCATCCGATTTAAGCGGCTCAAAAACACCGGCACGAAAAGGCAGCTTAGCGGCGCTTGAAGCATTTTGCTTAGGCAGTGATGACTTTTTTGAATTTGGTACCAGTAAGTATTCGTTTGAGGTATGGAGTAGCGAGAACTTAAGTAATGCCGCTAATTATAAAAAAAATGGCACATTACTGACTCATCCACTTATTAGCCAATTCGATGCCTTAGCCGCACTTAACAACACCATTAACCAAGGGTTAAAAATTGCGATAGTGCAATATGCGGCGAGCTGGGTAAAAGCGGCCATAGTTAAACGCAAACAAGAACAAAGCGTGATCACCCCTGACGATTTACTGACTAATTTACACAGTGCCTTAAAGAGTGAACAAGGTGATGTGCTCGCACAAAAAATAGCGCAGTTATTTCCGGTGGCAATGATAGATGAGTTTCAGGATACTGACCCGATTCAGTACGGGATTTTTAGTAAAATTTATGCTCAAAGCAATACCACTTTAGCTATGATAGGCGATCCCAAACAAGCAATTTATGGGTTTAGGGGCGCAGATATATTTACCTACATTGGCGCAAAAGAAGCGGTAGATGAGCCACAACAATTTACATTGGGCACTAACTTTCGCTCAAGCAGTGATATTGTAAATAGCGTAAATAGCTTATTTAGCAAATACGAAAACAGCTTTATTTATAACAACGCCATTCCATTTAATAAAGTGAAAGCGAAAGGAAAAAAAGCAGATGAGTCGTTTTTAATTGACGGTAAACCTGCCACCGCGTTTGAGTTTAATGTGTTTGTAGATGAAGCCGGCGATGAAAAAAATAAGCCGACCAGTAAAGGCTTAGGGCAAGCTCATTTAGCCACCCATTTTACTAATAAAATTGTTACTTTACTTGAGCAGGCAAACCAAGGAATAGCCTGTATTGGCAGTACGCCGGTAAGCGCTGCTGATATTTGTATTTTGGTGCGCGACCGCGTTGAAGCACAAATAATGAAGCAAGCGCTGAGTAAAGCTAATATTGCTAGTGTGTATTTGTCGCGCGACAGTGTATTTAGCCAAGAGTTAAGTCATCACTTGCTCAATTTTTTAACAGCTTTGCATGGTCAGTACGATGAGGCATTACTACGCGGTGTATTAGCCGGCCCGTTATTTTGTTTAAGCTATAATGATATTTTTGCTCTAGCCGATGATGAAAATAGCTGGCAAGAACACCTAAACTTTTTTGCTCAACTTAGCCATATTTGGCATAAGCAAGGGGCAATGGCAATGCTTGAACGCTTACTGAGTCATAATCAGCTCAGTGCCAAATGGCAAGGTTTGGGCTATAACGTAGAGCGGTGGCTTACCGACTTTAGACACCTTGGCGAAATACTGCAGCAAAAACAAATTGAGCTTGAAGGGACACTTCGTTTATTACGTTGGTTTGCGCAAAAGGTGAGCCAGCAAGATGGCGAAACAGTGCAAGTTCGCTTAGAAAGTGATGCGAACTTAGTTAAAATTGTGACTATGCATGCCTCAAAGGGGCTTGAATACCCATTGGTATTTATGCCATTTGCCAGTGGTTATCGTGAAACTAAAGACGCGCTTTATCATCAAAACGGCAAGTTGATTTACGATTTAAGTAAAGATGAAGATGCTCTGCAAAAAGCCGAGCAAGAACGTTTAGCAGAAGACTTACGTTTGCTTTATGTGGCACTGACCCGTGCAGTGCATTTTTGTTCGCTGGGCGTGTATAACATTTCTCAAGGGCAAAGTAGCCGTTTAGCAATTCAAAGTAGTGCGCTGGGGCATGTGTTGTTCTCAGGGTTAGAGATAACTAGCAGCCAATTGTGGCGCACCCATTTAAGTGAATTTTGTGAGGCTAATCATGCTATGCAATACCAGCAATTTACCTCAGGCGAATTAGTTGATCAGGGCATACTTCGCTTAAATAACAGCGACACAAAACAACACGATTTACTTATTAATACAGTAACGGCGCAGATTGAACGTGACTGGCGAGCAACTAGCTTTAGTGCCTTGAGCTTTAAAAAGCATGCAGAGCAACTTGCTCCTGGGCGCAGCGATGAAGATCATCACAGAGATGAGTTTGCCGTGCAGCAAGATGAACTTCCTTCACCGTATAGCTTTCCAAAGGGTGCAAAACCAGGGAGTTGTTTGCACGAAATATTTGAGCAGCTTGATTTTACCAGTCCGGTAAGTCATCCCACGAATACCGAGCAAAACTTAACGGCTGTGATTGAGCGTGCTTTTGAAAAATACCATATCGATGAGCAATGGCAGCAAATTACCGAACAATGGGTACTCGATGCACTTAATTGCCCGTTAAACAGCGATAATAATTTAAGTTTGAGCCAATTAGCGCCAAGTGACTGTTTAGTAGAAATGGAGTTTAACTTACCACTTAGTAGCCTCAGTGCACCTAAGCTTAATGAAGTGTTGATTAAACATTTTGGCTTTAACCAAAGTAAACTTGAGTTTGCCCATGTTAAAGGGTTACTAAAAGGCTTTATTGATTTAATTTTTTGCTACCAAGGCAAGTATTATATTTTAGATTATAAATCGAATTATTTGGGCAACACCGCCGCTGATTATGTGCCAGAGCAGCTAGAGCAAGCCATGACCAGCCACCAATATCATTTACAGTATTTAATTTATACCGTAGCGCTGCATCGATTACTTAAACAACGTATTCCTGACTATGCCATAGAGACGCATTTAGGCGGCGTGTATTATACCTTTTTACGCGGTATGCCAGCGGGTGAAGGGGTGTACTTTAAACAGTTAAGTGCAGAGCAAGTTATTATTTTAGATGGTTTGTTTAGCCAAGGAGCGATGCTATGAGTGATTTAAACCAACAACCTGGTTTGTTTGATGACTTTGACGACGCGCTTGTTGATGAGTCGGCGCTACTCAATGAACAACTAGCGGACTCTGTTACTCAAACACCTAAAGTTGTGCCGCTGCTTAGCTATTTAACTGAGCAGCATCGCGTACGTGTTGTGGATGTAAAGCTGGCCGAATTACTCAGTGGTAACAATACTGAGCATGATTATGACGAATTATTTTATATTATTTTAATGCTGTGTTTATCACAGCAAAGCCAGCATAGTTGTTTAACTCTAACAGAGGTTGATTGGGCTAATCCGTTTAATTTACGCCAAAGCGACTTTACTAAATTAGAAGGCACCGTACCTGACACTCTCACCCCATTTAGTGACGATTTTACGACTGAGGCAGCAATAAGTTACTTACACGCGCATCACAGTGTGGGGGATCACAAGCCGCTGCAATTGTTTAATCAGCGGTTGTATTTTTCCCGTTTAGCAGGGTATGAGCAAACCTTAGCGCAACGATTACTGGCAATGAGTGAGCGACAACTCAATATTGATGATGCAGTACTTGCTCAGTTATTAACTCGCTACTTTCCTGATGATCCGAGTATTGATATTGATTGGCAAAAAGTAGCGTGTGCCATTGCCGCTACAAAAGGTTTTAGTGTGATCACGGGCGGGCCTGGTACAGGTAAAACCACCACGGTAACAAAGCTGTTAGCCATTTTACAGTCGTTATATCAGGCTGCACCATTGAGCATAAAATTGGTGGCACCGACCGGTAAAGCAGCGGCGCGATTAACAGAATCAATTTTAGGGGCTAAAAATAAGCTCACAGAAATACCGGCTGATATTAATGCGTTGATCCCGCAAAGTGCGCAAACTATTCATCGTTTGTTAGGAGTTAAGCCATTTACCAATAAATTCAGGCACGATAAAAGCAATCCGTTGCATGTTGATGTATTGATTATTGATGAGGCCAGTATGGTCGATTTATCGCTCATGGCCAAATTAATTGAGGCCTTGCCAGCGCATGCCCGATTGATTTTACTCGGCGATAAAGACCAACTCGCCTCGGTTGATACCGGCAGCGTAATGAGTGATTTATGCCAAGGTTTAGTGCTTGGGCAAACACCGCAGTATTCAAAAGCACGCTGTGAGCAATTAAATAAGGTGTGTTTTAATGGCACTGCTAAACTTGGCGCGCAAAATCAGAGTGAGTTTAAACTGGCTGATTGCATTGCCTTTTTACAACATAGTTATCGCTTTGATGCCAAAAGTGGCATAGGCCAATTGGCTTTGGCTGTTAATACCAATGATCGGGGTATTTTAAATTACGTTGAACAACACAGTACGCAAGGGCATTTTAGCGATGTTATTTTAGACTACGATTTTGTCTCTACACCGATTGAAAAGCTTATAAACAGCGCGGCAAGTCACTACGGTGATTATTTAACACTGATTGCCCAAGGGGCTAGTGTTGCCAAAGTGCATGAGGCTTTTGCCCGCTATCAATTACTTGCCGCGGTGCGTGAAGGCGATTACGGCGTTAATAGTTTAAATCAACGTATTGAGCGGGTATTGCAACAGCAAGGGTTAATTAGCGTTAACCCTAATCAGCGGCATTACACGGGAATGCCTATTATGATTAGCCAAAACGATTATCAACTTAAACTTTTTAACGGTGATATAGGTATTTTAATGCCTGATGACAGTAGCCAACTCAAAGCAGTGTTTATTGATGAGCAGGGTAATGAACGTGCATTTTCACCTGCACGACTCCCAGCGCACGATAAAGTGTATGTTATGACCATTCATAAATCGCAAGGCTCAGAGTTTAGTTACACTGCTATGGTATTGCCACCACTTAAACAAGCGAGTGTGGGGATTAACCGGCAATTAGTGTATACCGGTATTACCCGTGCAAAGCAGACCTTTGAGCTGGTAGCAGATAAAAAAGTGCTGCAACTGGCGATGGGTAAAAGTGTGTCACGGGCATCAGGACTCTATGAGCGATTAGTGTAACGCCATACTTATACTAATCGTTTATTTTTGGTGTTCTTTTTCTAAATAGATTGGGCTGCCAGCCAAAATGGAGCGCGCCCAATCTTAAAAAAACACTGACCAACAGCGAACCAAGAATGCACCATAAATAAGGGGCTTCTAATAAAAACAGCGCGGCATAGGTCAAGCCTCCTGCAAAACAGGCGGTGGAGTAGAGCTCTTCTCGCATCACCAACGGCACTTCTCGACAGATCACGTCGCGTATTAAGCCACCAAATATCCCCGTAGTCATGCCCATTGTAAGTGCAACCATCATGGTGGTGCCTTCAATTAATGCTTTTTCGATACCGACCACATTAAAGATAGCCATACCAATTGCATCAACCAACAACATGTAATAGTTAGACACATCGGGTAAGTGGCGAATAAACATAACAGTGACAAAAATAGCGCCATAGGTGACATATAAAAAATCGGGGTTGGCTATCCAAAAAACGGGTTGGTTAAGAAGTATGTCTCTGAGCGTGCCACCGCCAAGCGCAGTGACTGAGCCAACAACCACCACTCCAAATCCGCCAATATCTTTATCATGGCCTAATAACGCACCTGAAATTGCAAAAAAAGCCACACCAATTAGGCTTAAAAAATTAAAATATTCTGCTGTCACTAAGGCGTCCTTTCCAATTTGAGAATTTATAATTAAAGGTAAGCGAAAGGGGATTTATATTAGCTGAATAACACAAGCACAAGGTTATTACCCCTGTGCTTGCTACGTTGAGTTGTTATTGTAAGTAGTCAACAACCAGTTGAGATAATGATTCTACGCCGAGTTGTAAGGCGCTTTCGTCAACATAAAACTGAGGTGAATGATTACTTGCTGCCGTTTTAGCGTTTTGATCTTTTGGAGTGACGCCTAAAAAGTAAAATAGCCCAGGGGTTTCAAGCGCATAATAACTAAAGTCTTCTGCGCCGGTAATTAAATCGGTGGTAATAACGTTCTCAGCACCAGCAATACGGGCAAGCGTTGGGGTCATTTTTTGGGTGAGTGCTACATTGTTTACTGTGACAGGGTAGCCGTGATCTATATGCACATCGGCTTTTGCACCAGCTGATTCGGCTACCAGCTCTGCGGTTTTAGCTAAACGTTTTTTAATATCGGCACGCATAGTTTGATCAAAGGTTCTAATGGTACCAATCAGCTCTACATTATCGGGGATAATATTTGAGCGTATGCCACCGTTAATCGCGCCAAACGAAATGACAGAAGGCGCTTTGGTTACATCAACTTGGCGAGAAGCGATAGTTTGGGTTGCCATTATAATTTGCGATGAAGCAACAATTGGGTCTACGCCATTCCATGGACGTGAACCATGTGTTTGACGCCCAGTAACGTTAATTGTGAAAGAATCTTCACTGGCCATTAGTGGCCCTTCACGAAAGCCAATTTGCCCTGTATTGAGTGAGCTGGTGACATGTAAACCAAACACGGCCTCAGGCTTTTGCTTAAATAAGCCTTCTTTTAGCATTAGCTCTGCGCCACCTTCTTCTCCCTCGGGGGCACCTTCTTCAGCCGGTTGAAATACAAACAGTACTTCGCCCGCTAACTGATCTTTTATTTTTACCAGTGACTCTGCCACGGCCATTAAAATAGCAACATGGGTATCGTGACCACAGGCATGCATTACGCCTACTTCATTGCCACGATAGGTTGATGTTTGTTTAGAGGCAAAGGGTAAATCAACTTGTTCGGTAACCGGTAAAGCATCCATATCAGCACGCAATGCGATTAGAGGGCCTTTTTTACCGCCACTTAATTTAGCCACAACACCGGTATGAGCAACGCCCGTTTGCACTTCAAGACCCAGTGATTTTAAATGTTCAGTAATGTACTTGGCGGTTTCAAATTCGCGATTACTCAGCTCTGGATATTGATGTAAGTGACGACGCCATGTAATGACTTTTTCACTCACACTTTGTGTTGCTTGTTCAAGTTGGGTGTTAACACTCGCGGCAAAACTAGGGGCGGAAATGGCGGTTAATAAAAAGCCACCACATATTATTTTTTTTATCATTATGATTCCTTGGTTGTTCGTATGTAACTAACTTACGCTATTACGCTGATAAAAAGTAGTGCCGTGCGATAGTTAACAAAAAAGTTCACGGTGTTTTCAATGGCGGTTTATAAAGCCCACAAACTGTTCCAAATAGCACAATAGTTTAGCGCTTTTGTCGTATTTTAACGCAGATATTTAGCCTTAACAGCGAAAATGATAACAAAATGTTGCATTTTTTAACTTTGTTCCCAATACTGGTCAATGCGTTGCTGTTACCATGCACCGACAACAGCGTGTAACAAGCTAAGCATAATAAAAATATTGAATCAGTTAAGGATTAATATGAACAACACACACATATTTAAACGCATCTCTTTATTTGCAGCAGCATTAAGCCTGCTAATGAGTTTTTCTGCGCTCAGTAAAGAGTATAAAGTAATTTTAATTCATGGTTTGCAGGTATCACAACTTACCAATAGAGCAGCCAGTGATGTGGTAAACGATGGACAAAGCTATTGGCAGTCTTACTGGGTGAACCGCGCAGATGAGCGCATCGATTGGCCTGCATATGAACGAATAGAAGGAAAAATCACCACCGATTGGGTATGGCCTAAACTACAGCAAATTTCTCGCTCAAATCTATGCGAGCCAGGCTGTGTATTTGTGACTCATTCAACCGGTGATTTAGTTGCCCGATATATTATAGATAACCAAGAAAACTGGCTTGCAAATGCCGGATTACAGCCGCTTAATATTATTGCCACCTTTGATTTAGCCGGTGCTGGTGGCGGCAGTGAATTGGCCGACTTAGCGGTGAGTACATTAACAGGCGCATCGTGGAATTTTGCTGTAGATGCCGCACTAACGTGGTGGTTAGGCAGTGAAGTTAATGAGGCGGTAGGCGTATTGCACGATTTAAAAGTAAATAATGCACGCAGAATTGCGCCATTACCTGATGCACGCACACCTCGTTTACGTTTTGTAGCCGATGGTAATGCTTACTTAGGTTTAACGGCTGGATTTTTACGCGGTAATGACGACTCGGTAGTGGCTACTCACTCATCATGTGGTGCAAGCTCGGTAAACTCATTTGGTAGCTGTAGCACCAATATTGACACTAATGGGCGTTTAAAATCGCAAGGTGATGCTGTTAATAGTTTTATGCCATATCATTATCCATTAATGATGACTAACAGTTACAGCCATAATGAGATTCAACAAGCGCAGCGCCAAGGAAATGTAACGATTGCGATGAATAACATTATGGTAGCTGGCGACACGCTAGGGTTTGAAACCGTAGATGAAACCACAGGTAGTTGGTTTTGGAAGAAACAATATCGTTATGTAAAAGACTCAGATAATTTGAGTGCATCGGCACTTATATATAATGTGATCCCGTAATATAAGCATACTTAAAACATCGTGTAGTATACGTACTACACGTTTTATATAGGATAACTAACCGATGAAAAAGTCCTACGTGATTGGCTTTGCTATCAGCATGGGCCTACTTATGTGGTTTTTAATTGATGAGGGTCATGCAAGTTACCCCCTAAAACAAGCCCCTCTCAATGATAAAAAGCCGATATCGACACCTCCAGCTCAGCAGCGCACGCTAAGCCAACCTGTGACAAAGGCAACAACAAAAACCAGCTTAGTAACTCAGTCAGCATTTGATGAAGACTTAGCCAAAGCGGCATCGGCGGTGGCACAACAGTATCAACAAAGTTTGGCGTTTCCGCCTTATTCACAACCATTAACGGTATATGATGAGGACAGACTTAAGCCAAATCAGTTCTTTCCTGTTAGCAGCCCAGTGGGTGAGCAAGGAGGGGAGTTAACAGTGAGCTTGTCTCAATATCGGTATGTGTATCCACAAGCTATAGAGCTAACCGTAAGCGCCCCAAATTTAGGTAAGGCGGTCGTAACACTCAGTAATACAGACACCAAAAAGTCGCTAAAAACTCAAAGTGGTGTGGCTCGTCAAAATGAGCTGGCAATGACATTTAAAGGTGAAGAAGACTATCCACGTAATTTACAATTATTAGTTGAAGCCGATATCGCGGGTAAAATAGTCCCGGTGGTGGCACAAATACATTATATGCCGCCTAGTGCAACCTTAACTGATTTTGAAAACGCCTATCCACGTAATGAAAACATGATAGTACCGGCCAATATAACAGTTATAAAAAGTGGCTTATACCGTTTAAGGGCTAACTTATACAGTGGCACCTCGCCATTGGCACATTTAGTTGCCAAAGCACGTTTAAATGAAGGCAGCCAACAAATTGATTTTAAAGCGCATTGGTCTGTTTTGCCCAAGCAAACGAATGATTTGCGGTTGAGCGACTTTGTTATTGAACGTATGTCGCCAAGCCCCGGTGAGCGTAACAGTTTTGGTGAAAGTGAAATTAGCGAGTTTACTATTGAAGATTTTGCTTACGATAGCTTACAACAGCTGCCTTATCAGGCGAATAAACAAGAAATGCAGAGTTTAGAGTTTTTACAAGGATTAGCTGCAGGTAAGTAGCAGCATAGAACAGAGTGTAGGGTTTGCATTACTGCAAACCCTTAAAAATTAGCTTAAATTAATAGTAACTACATCGGCTTGGTTTGTCTCATCTTGTTCAGAATTAACCGGCGCTTTTGGTATGTCGGGTTTATCTAACGCAATGTCGCCACCATCAATAACGTCACCGGTTTGCAGATTTGCAAAATCAAACAATTGGTTATCAGCTAAATGCGAAGGCACAACATTTTGCATGGCAGTAAAAATACTTTCTATACGCCCTGGGTGCTCTTTATTCCATTGCTCCAGCATATTTTTAGTGTGTTTACGCTGTAAGTTTTCTTGTGAGCCACATAAATTACACGGAATAATAGGGTAGCCTTGGCTGAACGCATATTTGCTTATATCGGCTTCTTTACAATAAGCTAATGGGCGAATAACCATATGCTCGCCATTATCACTCATTAGTTTAGCCGGCATACTTTTGAGTTTGCCACCGTAAAACATATTTAAAAACAAGGTTTCTATCATATCATCGCGGTGATGACCCAGTGCAATTTTAGTCGCACCTAACTCTTTAGCCGTGCGATATAAAATACCACGGCGCAAGCGAGAGCAAAGCGAGCAGGTTGTTTTACCCTCAGGAATAATATCAGTAACAATACTGTAGGTATCTTCTTCTACAATTTTGTATTCAATATTTAAATTATCAAGATACTCAGGAAGCACATGCTCAGGAAAACCAGGTTGTTTTTGGTCGAGATTTACTGCAAATAAATCAAACTTGATAGGTGCAACACGTTGTAAATGTTGCAACATGTCGAGCATAGTGTAACTGTCTTTGCCACCCGATAAGCACACCATAATACGGTCACCTTCTTCAATCATGTTAAAGTCCATGACAGCTTGACCTGTGAGGCGGCGTAAACGCTTTTGAAGCTTATTTAAGTTGTATTGAGCTTTGGCTTGAGCAGAATGAGACACTACGCCCCCTTATAAAATAGTACGGCAAAATTAATTGCTAAAAATAAAGGGGCGTATTATAAGTCATATGTAATATGGGAGCTACTGCAAACGCTAACTTTCTGCAAGCGGGCTTACGTACCCATCAGGTTTAAGTGCAAGTACATCACAATCAAGGCTGTCAATAACATGCTCAGCAGTGTTGCCTACTAAGGCAGCGCTTAAGCCAGTCCGTCCGACCGTGCCAATAACCACTAATTCGCTGTTTAAGCGTTTTGCAACATCCGGTATCACATCTTCTGGCAATCCCTCTTCAATAAAGCATTGTTCAGAGGTTAGGTTAAACTCATTAGCGAGTTCATTGGTTGATTCAATATGATGTTTTTTAACTGATTCGTTATATAACCCTGGGTTAAACTCAGGGATCTCTATGGCTATATTAACCGGTGTAGCAGGGTATGCATTGACTAAGTTAAGTTTAGCATTAGCCAGTTCACATAAAAATTGTGCATCTTTAATTATGCGTTTATTCAGTGACAGGTGCTGATCATTTTCACTGACTGCATTAACAGCCGCTAAAATATTCCCATGTGCTGGCCACGCCATATCTTTTACAAATAATACAGGGGTTGGGCATTTTCTGACTAAGTGCCAGTCTGTTGGCGTGAAAATAACCGCTTTAAGCGCACCATGCTGATGAGTACCTTTGATCACTAGGTCATATTTATCATTAATAACGGTATTAATAATGGCTTCGTAAGGGCGGTTATGCCAAATGACTTGGGTATTAATATTAATGTTTTGATAAGGAGAGACAAGATCTTTTAACCATAGTTCGCGATCTTTTAACACCGCTTTACGCATTGCTTCACGTTCATCACCAGAGAGCATAGTAGTCATTTCGTAAGAGAAATCGTACACCGTCATAAAGGCGGTAATGCTAGCCCCTGATTTTTTGGCTAAATCTATTGAACGCGCGAGGGCATTTTGATCGTCTTTAGTTGGGTCAATAACCGCGATAATACGTTTAATCGTTTCCATTGTGCTACTCCATTCACTTAACAGTTATACCTTGAGTGTAACGCAAATACACAACAGTTAAAGGGGTAGCACTAATATTCTTGTTCTATATCAATTTATTGATTTAATTAACGAGGCTTAACAATCGCAGCCGTTTTGGCTAAAGCGTCATTATCTAAAATAGTAATAAATTTACCTTCTACTTTAATTAAGTCGGCTTTTTGAAAACGGCTTAATAAACGGCTGATAGTTTCTACTGTTAAACCAAGGTAGTTGCCAATTTCGCCGCGAGTCATGGTAAATCTAAATTCTTTACGTGAAAAACCACGCTCACCAAAACGCTCTGATAAGTTATAAATAAAGCTAGCAAGACGTTCTTCTGCTGATTTTTTATTAAGTAATAACAGCATTTCCTGATCGTAGGTTATTTCACTGCTCATTAAACGCATTATTTGTTGGCGCAATTTAGGCAGTTTACCGGCTAGTTCGTCAAGAGTTTCAAAGGGAATTTCACATACCATTGAGGTTTCTAGTGCTTGAGAAAAACTTTGATGTTGCATTTTATTAATGGCGTCAAAGCCTACAAGGTCACCCGCTAAACGAAAGCCTGTAATTTGCTCATCGCCTTGCTCTGACAAGGTATACGATTTAAACGACCCCGAACGAACTGCATAAATTGCATTTAAAGGTGCGCCCGATTCAAATAAGTAGTCACCCTTGTGTAATGGTTTTTTTCGCTCAATGATCTCATCAAGTTTATCCATTTCTTGGCCATTTAAAGAAAATGGTAAACATAACTGGCTAATACTACAGTTATTACAGCTAATGGCACAATTACCTTTAGCACGACTTTGAGAAAAATCCATAAGTTCAATCCGTTAAATTTCTATGCACAACATTTACCAATGTTAATGCACTAGCTTGTCTGTTGCAATGATCAGAAGGTAGATACCATACCAAATGATAACACTGCCTAATATTATTCGCGTCCAAGGGTGATTAAAAAGCGTATTGAGCTTTTGTGCAGCCATACCTAAGGTGATCATGGCAGGGAACGTCCCTAGGGCAAATGCCAGCATAACCAGAGCACCATTTATGGCAGTGCCACTGGTCATCGCCCATGTGAGCGCAGAATATACTAAGCCGCACGGTAACCAGCCCCATAGTGCGCCATAACCAAGCGCTTTTAATGGGGAATCAATGGGCATTAAATATTTATTAAGTTTAATTAAGTGCTGCCAAATGAGGGTTTTGCCAAGTTTTTCGAGCCATTGTAATGTCGCGGCTAAGCGCATGATATAAACGCCGACCAGTAACATAAACACGCCCGCTAAAAATGATAAAAACAGCGCAAAGGCCGAGTTTTGTGTGGCAAATTGACTACTAATACCGGCAACAAGGGCACCAGCCAGCATATAACTTAGCGCTCTGCCGCTATTATAGGCTAGAGAATATAACCAAGTTTGGCGCTTGTTACTGGCTAATTGTAATGAGCTGGCAATGCCGCCGCACATAGCAATGCAATGGCCACTGCCAATCAACCCCATTAAAAAAGCGCTAACAAAAATTGGATCAATCATTACTTTTATTATGTTGCTCTTTATCGTCTTCAAACAAAATACTGTGGCCTTGCTTGTTTAAATCAGAGAATTGCTCGCCTTTTACTGCCCAAAAAAACACGCCAATGGCAATTAGTACAAACAAGATAGCGATAGGAACTAAAATATAAATTATGCTCATAACTTTAATAGCCTTAGTGAATTACATATCACAATAATAGAGCTGGCAGACATACCAATTACCGCCATCCAAGGCGCAACTAAACCCATAGCAGCAAGCGGTAATATAGAGCCATTATATAATAAAGAAAGCGCTAGGTTTTGCTTAATTATACGTCGTGTTTGCTTAGCAATCGTCAACAAATGATCAATAGAGGCTAAATCACTGTTAAGCAGCACAACATCGGCACTGTTTTTAGAGATATCAGCTCCTGTTTCCATGGCGATTGATAAGTGGGCGCTGGCAAATACTGGGCTGTCGTTTACGCCATCGCCAACCATAGCAACAACTTCACCTTGAGTTGACCAATGATCAACGGCGTCTTGTTTATCTTTTGGACTACAACTGGCTTGTACTGAATCAAGCTTTAATTTTTTTGCCACCTTGGCACCGGCATCTGAGGCGTCACCTGTTAGCATATGACAACTTAGATTGGCAGCCTTTAACGAGTTAATGAGTTTATCGGCATCTGTTTTTACTTTATCAACAAAGTAAAAGCGTGCAACGGGTTGCTTGTTTATGTAAAGGGTAGCTTGCGCATTGGTTTTTTTGGTATCAAACCAGCCACTTTTACCAATGGCGTAGTGCGTATTATCGTATTGAGCGCTGATCCCAACCCCTGGATGGAGCTGTACATCGTCAAATTTACGCTGACCTTTAAACTCTTTAAAGGCACTAGCAATAGGATGCTCAGAATAGCTCTCAAGCTGTGCTGCAATATCAAGAATTTGCTCTTTGCTGTACTTACCATCAAGTATGTCAACAACGTCGAGGCTAAATTTACCTTGCGTAAGCGTCCCGGTTTTATCAAAAGCAACTAAAGTAAGCTTTGAGAGTGTTTCGAGCACATGTGCTTGCTTAATTAATATTCCTTTACGAGTTAAGGTAGCCACAGCACACGTTAACGCGGTTGGAATAGCTAAACTCAATGCGCACGGGCAGGTGGCCACTAACACCGATATAGTGATCCAAAAAGCGACATCAGGGTCAATTTGATACCAGCCAATGGCGGTTAGAGAGGCAAATACCAGTAATACGGCAACAAACCACTGCGCTACTTTGTCGGTAATTTCTACTAACCGTGGGCGTTTTGTTAGGGCATTATGTTGCAGGCGAATAATTTGATTAAGCAGGGTATTTTGGCCCAGCTTATTGATTTTTATTTCAATAATACCATCATGATTAACCGTGCCCGCATATACGTTATGATCAATATACTTTCGTACTGGCTGATGTTCACCAGTCATCATAGACTCATCAACACTGGTGCTGCCTTTGACTAAGATGCCATCGGCAGGGATAGTTTCGCCTGCTTTTATTAAAACGATATCGTTAAGCTTGAGCTTTTTAGCGGCAATTATGTGCTCTTTGCCGTTTTCATCGAGTGTACGGGCAGTCAGTGGCAGTAGCTTTTGTAAGTTTGCTGTAAATTCACTGGCCTTTAAGCGCGCTCTAAATTCTAAGTATTTACCTAATAAGAGTAAAAAGGTAAACATACAAATAGATTCAAAGTAAACTTCACCGACTTCCATTACGGTGGCGTAACAGCTTGCACCATAGGCACCAAAAATCGCCAATGATACCGGTAAATCCATATTCAGTTGTTTTGCTTTTAAGCCGTTAATTGCATTACTTAAAAAGGGCAGGGCGCTGTATAAAATAACGGGCGTTGCAAGGATCAAGCTGATCCATCTAAAGTACTGTTCAAAGTTGCTGTCCATCCCAGAGAACATGCCAAAGTACATAGCAAAGGCAAACATCATCACTTGCATGGTCATTAAGCCTGCCACGCCGAGGCGGCGAATATAGGCTTTAGCTGTTTGTTGTTTTTGCTGGGCTTCTACATCTGATTGGAATGGATATGCTTCGTAGCCTATTTCAGCCAGTGAGGTGATTAGCTCACTTAAAGGGGTTGCGCTTTTATCCCATTGGATCATGGCGCGATTTGTTGAGGTGTTTACATCAACGCGCTTTACCGATTTAAGATTAAGTAATTGCTTTTCAATAAGCCAGGCACAGGCGGCGCAGGTAATGCCCTCAACACTGAGAAGCACCTCAGAGTTGTCGTTATGCGTACTGATAAACTCATCTTGAATATCTTCATTGTCATAGCTTTTAATAAAAGCGAGTTGTTCAGGGACGAGTTGCTCTACTTTACCGGCACTAACAGTGCGATATTTGTAGTAGTCGGTCATCCCTTGGTCAATGATATTTTGTGCAACAGCTTGGCAGCCAATGCAACACATTGGCTCAGCGGTATTGTCTATAACAACATGTGCGCTAAATCCAGCAGGCACACTTTCAAGACAATGAAAGCAATTTTTAGACATACTAAATACTACTTATAGTTAGGAGTCACTAAAACGGTGGCGGTGGTTGGTAAACTAACGTTTTCTTTCATTTTCCAACTGTTATCAACGGGTTCAATAAACACCGAATATGCGCCTGGTATATAGCTTTCTAATAATGCAGTGAACTCTTGATTAGCATTTGGGGTGAGAGTGGCCTCAAAATCGTGCGCTTTTATGGTACGGTGAAAAAACGACAATCTTAATGCGTGTATATTACTGGTATCGCCTTTGGTAAATTTAAAGCTGACACGCTCATCTGATACATTTAGGTCGCCATGTAAATACAACGCTTTTGCTTTATCAAACTTAACGAGTTCTAAGTTGATTGCTTTGCCTTTTTTATAGTAATCATCTACAACCATATCTGGGCCGTTACCAATGGCTGTAATAAATAAACTAATGCAGCCAATAATTGCAGCTAAAGGAAAGAAGATTAAAAACCAAGGCCAAAAATTTTTATACCACGGAGTCGGTTGCATAGTCGCTCTAAAATTGATGAATGTGCAGCTATATTATAATAAATAAAAGAAAAAGACTAAAAAAAAGCCTCCGAGTGGAGGCTTTTTTGATCTGAATTAATCTACTGAAATAAAAAGATTAAAACTGAAACGTTTTGTTAACTTTATCGTTATTTATCTTGCGATAAGCTGTAAACGTAAGCAGTTAATAGGTGAATTTTATCTTCGCCTAAAATCTCTTTCCAAGCAGGCATTACACCAGCACGGCCATGGTTAAGTGTTTCTTCAACAGCGCGTTGAGAGCCACCGTATAACCAAATGTTATCAGTTAAGTTTGGTGCACCAAACGGTAGGTTATGGGCAACTGAACCTTTACCATCTGGACCATGACACGCAGCACACATAGCAAATTTTGCTTTGCCTGCATCGGCATCTTTTTGGTTAACAGTACGGCCAGAGAGGCTAAGTACATAAGCTGTCATTTCTTTAACGCCTTGCTCACCTAATGCATCACCCCAAGGTGGCATTGCTGCAACACGACCTAAAAGTAATGTTTCTCTGATCTTGTCAGGAGAGCCACCGTACAACCAATCGTTGTCAGTGAGGTTAGGGAAGCCAGCACCACCACGAGCATCAGAGCCATGACATTGTGCACAGTTTTGTGAGAACAAACGTTGACCAATTTCAACTGCGAGTTGACCTTGAGTTTGCTCATGTTTAGTGCCGTTTTCTAGCGCAACTTGCTGTGCTGCATCACCAGCAAATTTAGACTCTACTAAATCTAGAACAGGTATTTGAGCCAATTCATTAAAAATAGGACCAAAACGCTCTTCAGCAGCGCGGTATTCAGCATCTAGCTTTACAAAACGGCCATCTTCTTTCGCTTCAAGGACTGCTTCTTTCGATTCAGTTAAAGAGGTAATACCTTGGTTTGAGCTTGTCCATTTTGCTAAACCTTCCCAATTACCTAAACCTGGGTAGGCTGCTAAGTAATAAACAGACCACACAAACGTTGCGAAGAACATGTAAGTCCACCATTTTGGTAGTGGATTGTTTAATTCTTCAATGCCATCATATTCATGTCCGCAGCTTTCACCTTCAGGTACACCAACGTAGTTTTTTAAATTCCACACGAGTAAACCAAACAAAATGAAAAGACACGATAGGGTTAATACAATAACCCATATACTCCAAAAGCTAGTCATTTCTCAGACTCCTTTTCCTCGTTAGAGAGTGTATTGTTGTGTTTTTTTTCATCTTCAAATATGACATTAGCAGCGTCTTTAAAACGACTTTTACTGCGCTTACTATATGCCCATCCAACAATCACAATAAATAATACTAAAATTACCAGAGTCAAAATGCCTCTGTATGTCCCGTAGTCCATAATAATCTACTTCAAATGTGTGCCAAGTTGTTGCAAATAAGCAATAAGGGCTTGCATTTCTGTTGCACCTTTACCGTCATTCATTGCGTCAACTTTAGCAATGTCAGCGATTAGTTCTTCATCGCTGCCGTAACCCAAACCATCGTAACGGTCGGTACGGCTGTCGATTCCAAATTTATCACGGAAGATTTGTAGCTTTTTCAGAGTAAGGCTAGTATCAAGCGTATTCTCTGCTAACCAAGGAAAGCCTGGCATATTCGACTCAGGAACCACGACACGTGGGTCAACTAAGTGTGCATAGTGCCAGTCGTCTGAGTAACGTTTACCTACACGAGCAAGGTCAGGTCCAGTTCGTTTAGAGCCCCAAAGGAAAGGGTGATCCCATACTGATTCACCTGCAACCGAGTAGTGACCGTAACGCTCAACTTCGTCACGAAATGGACGGATCATTTGTGTATGACAAGTATGACAACCTTCTTTAACAAATATATCCCGTCCTTCCATTTCAAGCGCACTTAATGGGCGTAACCCATCAACGGGTTTAGTTGTATCGTCTTGGAACATTAGTGGAGTAATTTCCACGAGTGCACCAAAGCTGATTGCAAAAACAGTCAAGATGGCCATAAGGCCGATGTTTTTCTCGATTATTTCGTGTTTATTTTGCGAATTTTTATTGCTCATTATCTGACTCCGTTATGCTAACTGCGCTTGTTCATCAAGTTCTAGCGAATTATTTTTCGCTGAAACTGTACGATAAACGTTATAAGCCATAATCAGCATACCTACGACGATGAAAACACCACCTAAGAAACGCATAACGTAGAAAGGATGCGAGGCTTCTAACGACTGAACAAAGCTGTACATTAATGTACCGTCAGAGTTAACTGCACGCCACATTAGACCTTGCATTACACCTGAAATCCACATTGCAACAATGTATAAAACAACACCCACTGTGTGTAACCAGAAGTGTGTATTGATTAATTTAATGCTGTACATACGACCTTGTGAGAATAACGCCGGAATAAGGTGGTAAATAGCACCGATAGAAATCATCGCAACCCAACCTAATGCGCCTGAGTGTACGTGACCTACAGTCCAATCTGTGTAGTGCGATAACGCATTTACAGATTTAATTGCCATCATTGGGCCTTCAAACGTCGACATACCATAGAAAGACAATGAAACCACTAAGAAACGTAAAACTGGGTCAGTACGTAGCTTATGCCATGCACCTGAGAGCGTCATAATACCGTTGATCATACCCCCCCAAGACGGTACGAATAAGATAATAGACATCACCATACCTAAACTTTGCGTCCAATCAGGAAGTGCAGTGTAGTGAAGGTGGTGAGGACCTGCCCAAATGTAAAGCGAGATAAGAGCCCAAAAGTGAACAACCGATAAACGGTATGAGTAAACAGGGCGACCCGCTTGCTTTGGCACAAAGTAATACATCATACCTAAGAAGCCAGCTGTTAATAGGAAGCCAACGGCATTATGACCGTACCACCACTGAACCATCGCATCAACAGCACCTGCATAAATAGAGTATGACTTAGTTAGCGATACAGGCACAGCCATACTATTTACAATATGTAATACCGCAACAGTAATTATAAAGCCTGCATAGAACCAGTTAGCCACGTAAATATGCGCTACTTTACGTTTAGCAATAGTACCCATAAAGACAATAGCGTATGTGACCCAAACGATGGCAATTAAGATATCGATAGGCCATTCAAGTTCTGCATACTCTTTTGTGCTTGTTAAACCCATAGGAAGTGTTATTACTGCAAGAACAATCACTAGCTGCCATCCCCAAAAGGTAAAGGCGGCTAATTTATCTGAAAGAAGGCGCGTTTGACATGTACGTTGTACGACGTAATAAGACGTCGCAAAAAGAGCACTTGTACCAAATGCGAAAATTACTGCGTTCGTGTGTAACGGACGAAGTCGAGAGTAAGTTAACCATGGTGTGTCAAAGTTAAGTGCTGGCCAAGCTAGTTGGGCAGCAATCAGAACCCCAATACCCATGCCAACGATGCCCCAAATCACTGTCATAATAGCGAATTGGCGTACAACTTTATAATTGTACTCAGTTTGTGATGCTACTGTTTGGCTCATTTTCTGGCTTCCGCTGCAATAAATGCGTTTAGAAATGAATTACCTACTTGTAAAAGTAGGACCTACTACTATTCCAAAGTATACTATCTAAAACCCACAATATGTGGTGTTAAAGATAATAATCTCAAGAAATACTTGTTTTTTTTGCGGTTGAAATGATAAATTTTTTGGCCTTAAAAAGATAGGTCAATTGCGTAATAATATGACATCAATCAAACTTTATTAACTTGCTGTCTATTTTTTGAGGTGATTTGTACCTTACTTGCCCATTAAAGCCGATAATCAACCAACGTGCCCAAATGTTGGGCTAATACATTAGATACTTTGAGAACCTGCATGTATATATATAGAGTATGTTTACTTTCTTTTCTACTATTCTTACTAGGTTGTGACTTTTCTGGATCAACATCAACACCAAAAGTAAATCAATCACAAACAGAGTGTAAAAATAACAACCCGTGTATTTTTCCAAATCAAGTTAAAGTTTGGCTAAGCGAAGAAACCCTATCACCAGAGACACCGTTTTCAATTTACACTCAGTTACCGACTGGTGTAACAATAACTGCAGCTAAATTAGAAGGCGTTAGCATGTATATGGGTTACATTCCCGTACAATTTAAAAATCAGGGCAGCGTTTGGGTAGCTAATACCATGGTAGGGATTTGCTCAGAAAAAAACATGGTGTGGAAGCTTATTCTTACTACTGTCGATACAAACACTGGCATAAGTGAAAATGTTGAATATTTTTTTAACGTTACCTATTAAAGGCTTTCTACTCAGGCGTGGTTTTTAACTGCGCCATTCCCGTAAAATTATAGCGGCAAAGCCAAATGCCTCACATTTAATAGTTATCTGCAATTAAAGTACATCTGATAAAATAACCATTCTTAATATAGCTTTTACATATCCATTTACCTTCCAAGTTTATAACTTAAGCTCTGCTTGGCTTACTTATTCAATTGTGCTCATACGTGCAATAAAGCACCCATGTCATTAATATGTAGATTTATCTAATGGATCCACTTTGATAGCCGTTTTTAGTTTAATTGGCAGCCCGTCTTAAACCTTCAATACACATAAAATTTGCATGATTAAAACTTATAACAAAAAAATTCAGACTAAATAAACAATCTACTTGCATAAATATGGTTAGTAATTAACACCTAGTTTTACCGTTTTAATAACGAGCTGTGATTAACATGTTAATTTTCCTGTTTAGGGCACATTATTGTAATAATTACATTTGATTACAAACTCTACTCATTTGATTTCAGCTGTGTTTTTTATGTGATTGCTTGGTCTTTAGTTTATGATTTTTAAATGTTTTTATTAATTAACAATGAAACATACTGTAACCTTTGTTCCTTTCGTGGGACGTCTTAATTTTCATTGGTTGCATAGTGATCGTTCGTTAAGTTTTCATTCAGTTAAAGGCGCCTAAGTTGCTCCCGCTCACTCAAAATTCTCATAAAAGTGAGCATTACCAATTTAGGTAAATTTTCAACAAGTAGGGTTCATCCATGAAAAAATCAACTCTTGGTTTAGCTGTAATTGCAGCGATCCCAATGTTCTCAAGTGTTCAGGTTTTAGCTGCAGACGAAGCAGCAAAGTCAATTGAAAAAATTCAAGTAACGGGTTCTCGTATTAAGCGTTCAGATATGGAAACTGCTAGCCCAGTTACACTTATCGGTGCCGATGAAATTAAAGCATCAGGTGCAACATCTGTAGATAGCGTATTACAACAAATGACGGCTACGGGTGGTGCAATGACAAACCCTGGCGTTAATAATGGCTCTGGCGGTGGTGCATCTATAGATTTGCGTGGTTTAGGTTCACAGCGTACTTTAGTACTTGTTAATGGTCGTCGTATGATCAATTCAGGTACTGGTGCGGCTTCAACGGTTGATTTAAATACTATTCCAGTATCAATGATCAAACAAATTGAAGTACTTAAAGACGGTGCTTCTGCTGTATACGGCACAGATGCTGTAGCGGGTGTTGTAAATATTATCCTTAAAAATGACTTTGAAGGTTTAGATTTAAACGTCAACACAGCCATGACTTCAAAACATGATGCGTCAGAAACATCAATCGACTTTACCTTAGGTACAACATTTGACAAAGGTAATATGGTTTTTGGTATTCAATACACTGATCGTGGTGAAGCAAGTCAAGGTGATCGTGGTTTCTCATCATGTCCTTTATTTGAAGGCGAAAATGGACTTTTCTGTGGCGGTTCTTCATTCAGCGAAGGCGGCCATATTTACAATGTTAATACAGCTAATATCATCAACGATAAAGGTGAAATCGAGAAGCAGGGTGTTGCTGACGATGCTGGTTTAAGTGGCCTTGGCGGTAACTTACACCGCTATACCGATGAAAACGATGCATACAACTATGCGTCTAAAAGCTACCTATACACACCTATGGAACGCTTAAACATCACAGGTTTAGGTAATTATGAACTAAATGATGACACAATGCTTTTCAGCGAGTTTACCTATACTAAGCGCTGGTCAGAGCAAAAGTTAGCACCACAGCCTATCAACTTTGGCTTTAAATATACCGAAGATATGGGTGACAGCTTACTGTCACAAACTTATGATAAGCGACAAGTCGTTAACGGTGCATTTGTAAAAGATGCTAATGATAATTACGTTACAACACCGACTAATTACGCCTATGGTGATGAAATAAGCTACCGTCGTCGTATGGCTGAAAGTGGTACTCGTGACTTATCGCAAACAGTTGATACTGTTCGTGTTGTTGTGGGTGCTGAAGGTATTATTGGTGATTATTCATGGGATGCATCAGCAAACTTTGGTCGCAATGATTCTGTTGATAAAATGAGTAATCTGCACAACGTTTCTGCAATCACAGAAGACTTAGCTGCAGGTACATTTAAGCCTTTAAATGAGGCATCTTGGTCACAAGAAAACATTCAAGATTATATATACACAGAGCAAAACTCAGGTGGAAGCCAGTTATTTATTTTGGCAGCTTCATTATCTGGTGAAATGTTTGAGCTACCTGCAGGTTATGCTGCATTTGCAGCGGGTGTAGAGCGTCGCCAAGAAAAGGCATGGTATAATCCTGATTCAATTGCTGCTCAAGGTCTAGGTAACGATCCACGTGTAGATCCAACAAGTGGTGGGTTTGATGTGAATGAGGCTTATGTTGAGTTTGCATTACCCTTACTATCTGAGCTTCCATTTGCAGAGTATGTTGAATTAAGTGCGGCAATCCGCGCGTTTGATTACAGCACTTTTGGTTCTGATGAAACATGGAAACTTGGTTTTACTTGGAAAGCAAATGATGAATTGATGTTCCGTGGCGTACGTTCAACCGCATTCCGTGCTCCAACGGTAGATGAGCTTTACTCAGGTAATGCGCCATCTTATGAGCAAGTAAAATACCCAGGTGCTGATAGCCAGGCAGAAGTAACTGTGGGCGGTAATCAAAATCTAACACCAGAAGAAGCTGATACTTTAACGTTTGGTGTGGTGTACGAACCACAATGGTTTGAAGGTTTCTCAATGACCGTAGATTACTACGACATTGAAATCGAAAATGCTATTTCAACATACAACAACCAATTCGTTGTTGATCAATGTATTGGTAATTCAAACAGCAGTTCAAACGAACTTTGTGCAAGCACAGGTGCAATTTTACAAGCTGATGGTCGAATTGTTTTCAATAATCAGCTTCGTAATATTGGTTCTGAAAAAACATCTGGCATTGACTTAAATCTGAAGTATTCATTTGATGCATTAGGCTTAAGCTGGAGAGCTGGCCTTGATACAACATATTTAGATGAATACGTTGTTGATACGGGTGCTGTTGTAGATTACGCTGGTTACATTACGGGTGGAGCTGGTAGTTACGCAGATATCAAATCAAACTTTAACTTAACAGTTAAAGGAGATAACTGGGATGCAACTTATGAAGCACGCTACATTGCTGGCCTAGATAGCTTCGCATGTATTGATGGTGAGACATGTTATGCACCTTCAACGCCTTCAGTTGTGTACCATGACATTAGTGGATCTTACTTAATTAATGATACAGTGACATTGTCTGCAGGTGTTAATAACTTATTTGATAAAGAGCCACCGTATTACTCAGGTAATAACGATTCAAACACTGACCCGTACACGTTTGATACGTTAGGTCGTCGTTTATTCGCTGGCGTAAACGTTAAGTTCTAATTTTAATTCATTAGAACTACTAAAAGGCCTAGTTTTTACTAGGCCTTTTTTGTTGAACAAAATTAAAGAGGCACGTAAACTCAGGTAGATAACCGAAGGAGGCATCATTGTTAAAGCAAGACGAAAATTTATCGTTTGTTATTGAACCGCAACTATCACCGCGTGCAGAGCAGCGTCTCGATCTTTATTTTTCTATCCCAAACGAAATGGGTATTAACGCGCAAACACTCAGCGAAGAGTCTTACTTTAATAACCAATTTAAATCTTTTGTAGCCTATAACGCGAATAACATTCATCTTCCATTGGTACGAAGCCGCTTTGTGAGTAAAAACAAAGGTGAGCAGCAAGATTACCGACAAAATTTAAATTTATATTGTTATCAAGTGCGTCTGGCAATTGATGCCGATATTAAAGATGCGTTAAAAATTCAAGAAAGCGATGAGTTTTATCAACGAGCCATGGAGCTTTGCGAGCAAAGCCAAAGCCTACTTAGAAAACTCAGACGTTACACCCCAGATAACGAAAAGCTGATCCCGTTTTATACTAATGCTGATAACTACCTAAGCTGGCAAATTGAACAAACTTTTTTAAAGCTACTTGATGAAGGCCCGCGTAGTAGCGATCACGCTAAAGAACGAAACGACTTATTAAACTTTTGTAAGTCAGAGAGTGAGTATCGAGCAGAGCAGCAATATAATTCTGATTCAACACTTAAAGACGCCAACAGAATTACTAATAAGATGCGTTTACTCCAGCGTTTAATAGAGCATGGAGTGATTTTACAGCGCCAAACACGCTATCTTAATAGCTATTTAAAGCGGTTGGTAAAAGGCTCTGTAACAGCTGTTATAATGGCTTTTGTGATGGTGGTTATTTTAAATGCGCGCTCTACCTTTACTGAAATAACCGCTTCATTAATTCTAATTTTAGGGGTTATTTACGGGCTAAGAGAAATATTTAAAGAAGATATTACCCGTATTATTTGGCGTGCTATTGTGCGAGGGCGGCCAAAATGGCGCTTTATTTTTAAAAACAGTATCACAAAAGATAAAGTGGCGAGTCAGTTTATTTGGTTAGAGTACACCCGGTTTAAAAAAATCCCCAAAGAAGTGAGGAAAATTTTTTCTAAGCGTCGTCAGCAAAACAAACAGGCGGCGCAATGGCTGCATTTTGCTAGTGAAACCCGGGTAAGTGCTAAAGAATTTTTGCCAGGCTACGATAGCTTGCAGCAAACGCTGCAATTTAATCTCGCGCCGTTTGCACGTTATTTAAAAAAAGGGGAAGGGAAGCTCTATCATTTAGAAAACAATAAAATTTCTAAACAGGGAGTAGAAAGGCGCTATCAGTTAAACATGGTATTGGTTCTAACCGAACCGGATAAAACGCTCTATCAGCGTTACAAAATCACTTTAAACCGCAGTAAAATAGTCAACATAGAGCTTATTTACACCAGCGATGCAAAAAAAGAGGAATAACATACGTTATTCCTTTGTTGTCCTTATTTATCCGTTAGCCCTTTTTTGCTGTAAAGCGTTACTTTGTCTGATACCAAGGTAATTTCGATGTTTTTAGCGTCATCACCCCAAGTACAGCTAGTATGTAATGTTTTTTCTACACAGTTATCAGCACTGCCTAAAATGGCTTCAACTTCTGTTTTGTCCATACCAATTTTAATTTTTTCGTAATTTTCCATGCTTACTTTTGAACAAGCAGCAAGACTCAGTGCTGCAGCAATTATTAGGAGCTTCTTCATTATTATTTTCCTACTGTTAATGGTTAAATTTTCGAATTTGTACAATCATACCCATACGAGGATGATCAAAGTAATGAATATCTTCGCTGAAAACGCGTCTAAATTGTGAAAAACGGGCTGATTCTAGCTCACCATTATCTTGCTTTTCACTAATATCGAAATCCGCATTAATGTATAAATAATGGCGTAAATGTATTTTCAATAAGCCATCTAACTCCCATTTCATGGTCGGAGACTGTGCTTCATTAAACAATGGCTCAGGAGTATCAAGTAAGCTAATAAAGTCGGAATTGGCGTAACTAAAACCGGTGTTCATATTGTTTTTTAATTTGTTGCCTGCAAATAAGTGCATACTAGGGGAGCGTGATTTACTTGCGCCTTCAAACCGCCAGCCGGTATGTAATAAAGGGGTGAGTCCTTTGCGGTCTAAAGCTTGACGTTGTTGTTCAAACTGCAGTTGTTCAGGAGCGAGCAGATAAGTTTGCTCCATCGTATCTTGTACTGGTGCTTGAGGGGTTACTGGCAGCACATCGTAACTTTTTACATAATCAATGCTGTCGTTACACGCTGCAGACTGTGGGTTTGAATTAACCAAAGTGTCAGCAAATGTACGTGTTTGAAAGCGTGGGTCACCGTTTATACACGCGTCCATTGCTTGGTTTTTATAAGCAGAGGCCAATAAATCTAAGGTGTTTTTATCTTCAATGGCGTCATGCTTTAAGCTAAAGTCTTCTTGTAAGTAAGGAGCAGGGCGCTGTTTAAATATTAACACCTCTACTTCAAACCAGCGCTCTGCAAATGCAGTACTGCTAAATAAGCAGCATAAAATAACCAGCGATTTTTTCAGCAACATTAATGGCTAACCTTTTTTTCGAAATCTGCAATCATAGCAGTGATCATTTTTAAGCGTTCACGGGCATTCGCCTCGCTAATGGCAAAGCGTAATTTATTTGCGCCATCCATTTTATAAATGTGTGGCGCACTTTGTATCAAACCAATAATGAAGCTAGGATTAACCTTGGTATTTTGACTAAACTCAAAGTAGCCTCCTTTCGGGTTAGCTTCTATTTTGGTTATGCCCAAATTGCTCGCCTGCATTTTTAGTTGTTGTAAGCTAAACAAGTTTTTAGCTGCATCGGGTAATAAACCAAAGCGATCTATCAATTCTACTTGCAGTTCATCAATATCAGCAAGGTTAGCACAACTTGCTACACGCTTGTACATACCTAAACGCGCGTTAACATCATGAATATAATCATCAGGTAACAAGGCAGGTAGCTTTAAATCAACTTCGGTTTGTTTTTGTAATAGATTTTCAAGGGTTGGCTCTTGACCATTTTTAAGCGCGTTAACAGCCTGTTCAAGCATTTCCATGTATAAATTAAAGCCAATGGTTTGCATTTGTCCAGATTGATCGTCTCCTAATAGCTCACCGGCACCACGAATTTCTAAATCGTGGGTTGCTAAGGCAAAGCCTGCGCCTAAATCTTCTAATGAAGCAATGGCATCTAAACGCTTTTTCGCATCTTTAGAGAGAGCTTTAGGGTTACCTGTGAGTAAATAAGCATAGGCTTGGTGATGACTTCTACCAACACGTCCGCGTAATTGATGCAGCTGAGCAAGACCGAGTTTATCGGCTCTGTCCATAATAATGGTATTTGCTGTGGGTACATCAATGCCGGTTTCAATAATCGTAGTACATACCAGTACATTGTATTTTTGGTGATAAAAATCGGTCATGATCTGCTCAAGCTCTTGCTCTCGCATTTGCCCGTGGGCTGAGGTAACTGTTGCCTCAGGCACCCATTCGCTAATTTCTTGAGCAACACGCTCAATGGTTTCTACATTGTTGTGTAAAAAGTACACCTGGCCGCCGCGTTTAATTTCACGCAGTACCGCTTCGCGAATAAGCTCTTCGTCGCGTTGGCGCACAAAAGTTTTAACGGCTAAGCGTTTAGCCGGTGGGGTAGCAATAATAGATAAATCGCGCATACCACTCATGGCCATATTTAAAGTACGGGGGATAGGGGTTGCGGTCAGGGTGAGTATGTCAACATCAGCTCTCAGGGCTTTAATTTTTTCTTTTTGGCGCACCCCAAATCGGTGTTCTTCATCAACAATTAACAGGCCTAAGTCTTTAAAATTGATGTCTTGTTGAATTAGTTTGTGCGTGCCAATAACCACATCAAGCTTGCCATTACTCATTTTTTCAAGGGTTTCTTTTTGCTCTTTGGTCGAATTAAAACGTGACAGCACACCCACTTCAATTGGAAAATCAGCAAAGCGGTCTTTAAAGTTATCGTAGTGTTGTTGAGCAAGTAGGGTGGTAGGGACTAAAATAGCAACTTGCTTATTATCGTTAACCGCAACAAAGGCTGCACGCATTGCTACTTCGGTTTTACCAAAGCCTACATCACCACAGACTAAGCGATCCATGGCTTGTTTTGATTGCATATCACCCAGTACAGCTTCAATAGCGTTACGTTGATCATCCGTTTCTTCAAACGGGAAGCTATCACTAAATTGACGATAAGCTTGGCCATCCAGCATAAATTTATTACCCGGCTTTGCTTGGCGCTGAGCGTAGATATCGAGCAATTCAGCAGCGACATCGCGTACTTTTTCAGCGGCGCGTTTTTTTGCCTTATCCCACGCATCAGAGCCGAGCTTATGCAGTGGGGCACTGGCTTCTTCACCGCCAGAGTAACGGCTAAGCATATGAAGAGCTGATACCGGCACATAGAGCTTTGCTTCACCCGCATAAATAATGGTTACAAATTCAGTAACCACACCGGCAGCATCAATTGTTTGCAGTCCTTGATAACGGCCCACACCATGGTCAAGGTGCACAACCGGTTGGCCTTCTTTTAACTCTGCTAAGTTACGAATTAGCGCATCTTGGCTTGCTTCATACTTGTGCTTACGGCGTCTGCGTTGTGATACTTTAATTCCAAGCAATTCTTGCTCAGTAATAATGCTCAGGCTAGGTTTTGTGCTAAGCACGACACTTTGTTCAAGTGGGCTTACAATTAAACCAACGTCACTACTGCTGTTGGTAAATTGCTCAAAAGTATCAAATTCTTTAAATTTTAAGCCGCTGGGTTTTAATATACTCAGTAAGGATTCACGTCGACCATCCGACTCAACACTAATGACAACTCGGCCTTTTTTCTTTTTTTGCTCTGCCACATAGCTAATGAATGCGTTGTAAGGTTCATGTTGTTTATGATCAATGCGGACATTGGGTAATTCATTAACGGCAAGGTTTTTATTGCCGGCTTTAGTGCCCAATTTTGCTTGCGATAAACGAATGCGGCCATAATTACCTAAGTTTGAAAATAGCTCATTGATTGGCTGGTACAATTCATCCGGTGGTAAAAGTGGGCGCAAGGGGTCCACACGGCGGTTTTCATAGCGTACATTAACATCGTGCCAAAAATTATCCGCCGCATGTTCTAAATCGCCTAATTGCATCACGGTCGTTGATTCAGGCAAATAGTCAAAAATAGTCGCCAAGCCATCAAAAAATAATGGCATGTAGTATTCAATACCTCCAGGCCAATTACCTTTACTAACTTGCATATATACAGAGTCTTGTTCTGCGCTTGCGCCAAACTTTTCACGATAGTTTATTCTAAAGCGTTCAATATCCGTATCGTTAGTGGGGAACTCATGGGCAGGAAGTAACTCAATTTTTTCTACTTTTTTATCTGAGCGTTGTGTTTCCACATCAAATAAGCGAATGGTATCAAGCTCGTCATCAAAAAAATCGAGCCTAAATGGGTGTTTACTGCCCATCGGGTATAAATCAACAATAGAGCCACGTATTGCATATTCGCCATGCTCCATAACTTGTTGCACGTGCATGTAACCCGCTTGCTCTAAGTTTTCACGCAAAGCGTGGGTGTCTAATCTATCGCCCACTTTAAAATTAAGCGTTGAACCGTATATAAACGAAGCTGGGGCCGTGCGCAGCATCAGCGTTGATACAGGCATAATGAGTACGCTTTGTTGCTCGTTTTTCAGGGTATTAAGCGTTGCTAAGCGCGCTGAAATAATATCTTGATGGGGCGAGAAGTGGTCATAAGGCAATGTCTCCCAATCCGGAAATATCATTACCGGGTTATCCGGAAGCAAATACTCTAATTCAGTTTCAAGGCGCAAAGCACTTGGTGTATCTGGCGTAACTATTAACACTAAGTTATCTTGTTGTTTTACACCTTGTGCAATGGCAATGCTCAAGCCACTGCCTAAAAGCTCGCCCCATTGAATTTTATCTTTTTGAGATTTTACCCAAGGCAAGGCTGCCCATTGCTCAAACGCCATTAATTACTCCATTAAATTAGGCTCTTAGCTGCTAAGAGCCATACTATTATTTAGTCGCGATAGATTTTTGTTAAATCTTGATAATGATCAATTCTGCGGTCGCGTAAATACGGCCAGATACGTCTTACGTTCTCGCTGCGTTTTTGATCAAGTTCAACCATTAATATTTGTTCACTTTGGTTATCAGCCTCTGCCAATATTTCGCCTTGGGGACCTGCAATAAACGAGTTACCCCAAAATAGAATGCCGTCACTTTGTCCACTCGGGTCGCGCTCAAGACCAACACGATTACAGCTAATCACTGGAACGCCATTGGCTACCGCATGGGCTCGTTGGCTAATAACCCAAGCATCTTTTTGACGGGTTTGCTCGTCTTTATCATCGCGAGGATCCCAGCCTATGGCCGTTGGATAAATTAAAAGCTCGGCACCGGCCATCGCCATTAAACGCGCCGCTTCAGGAAACCACTGATCCCAACACACCAGTACGCCAAGTTTGCCCACTGAGGTTTGAATAGGCTCAAAGCCTAAGTCGCCTGGGGTAAAGTAAAACTTTTCATAAAAGCCAGGGTCATCCGGTATGTGCATTTTACGGTATTTACCGGCAATACTGCCGTCTTTTTCGAGCACCACTGCGGTATTGTGGTAAAGGCCTGTAGCGCGCTTTTCAAATAAAGACGCGACAATCACAATACCAAGCTCTTTAGCAAGTTCACCTAACGTATTACTACTCGGCCCAGGGATTGTTTCGGCTAAATCAAAGACGTCGACATCTTCGGTTTGGCAAAAGTATAAACTACGGTGTAACTCTTGTAGCACAACAAGTTGTGCACCTTGACTGGCTGCATCGCGAATGCCAGCAATTGATTTTTCAATATTGTGTTCAGCGTTGTCACTGTTGCTTTGTTGCACTAAGGCAACTGATAAATTTGCAGGGCTTGTCATTGTGCTGCTCCAGCTAAAAATCCACGAGGTAATTGCATTGTAATGCAGTGAAGACTGCCAAATTGCTCAATAATAGGTAAACAATTTACCCCAATAATTGTGTGATCTGGGTATGCTTTTTGAACCTGTGCTAACGCGCGTTGGTCGTTTACATCGTTATAAGTAGGCACTAATACCGCATTGTTAATAATTAAGTAATTTGCATAGGTGGCGGGTAAGCGCGTGTTTTCATCATCGTACACGGCTTTTGGCCATGGCAACTCAATTAGCTTATATGGGGTGCGATCGGCAGTTTTAAAGCTTTGTAGTTGCTTTTGCATGGCATTAAGCGCGCTGAAGTGCTCATCGCTTTTATCGTCACATTGCACATACACAAGGGTATTATTTGGTGCAAAACGCACTAAGGTATCAATGTGGCTGTCGGTGTCGTCACCTGCTAAATAGCCATGATCAACCCATAAAAAATCTGTTGCGCCCAAGTGCGCTTTTAAAAGCGCTTCTATGTCACTTGGGTTTAAATTTGGATTACGGTTTTTATTAAGCAAACATTCGCTGGTTGTTAGCAACACACCATGCTCGTTTATTTCAATACCGCCACCTTCAAGTACCATATCGAGCGCTTGATAGTGGTTTTTTTTGCTACTTAACTCTTTTACCAAAGTACGATTAATTTGATTATCTAATGCGCTTTCAAATTTATTGCCCCAACCATTGAAAGTAAAATCATATACTTTTAGTTGCTCAGGTGAGTCAATAGCGCTACAAGTAAGCGGGCCATGATCGCGAGCCCATGTATCGTTGGTAGGGGTTACTACAAAATGAACACGATTCAAAGGGATGTTAGCGCTATTTAGCAATGCTGTAATATGCATTTTTAAGGCACTATTATGCGCCACAATAACAAGCTTTTGCTGCGTTGTTATATGCTTAGCAAGCTCAATATATACAGGTTCTACACGGGCTAAATTATCAGCCCAATCTGTGTCTTTATGCGGCCATGTAAGCATAACAGCGTCTTGCTCGGCCCATTCAGGTAAAAGTCTAAAGTTCATGGATTTTTAATACAAATAAAGATGGGGCTAGTTTAGCAGTTCAATTACTGCTAAGTCACTTCTAAATGAGCGTTTGGCTCACAATTTTAAAGCGATTTGAGAAGTAAATAAACGCTAGCTTTTATCGTTTGTACTCTCTTTGGCTTTTTCAAGTTGCTGGCGCTTTTTAAGCTGGCGAGTTTGCGCATGTAAGCTGGCTCTTACAACCAGCTCTTGGTCGCTGTCTCTTATTGATACAAATAACAGGGTATATTGGTAATGCTCATTATCTTGTTTTTCAATGGCAACCACTTCGCTATAACAATACACCGCAGAGGCCTCGTGTTGTAAAAAAAGTTTAGTACGAAACTTTTGCCCTAATGTATACAAATGTTCACTGGTAAACTTAATGCCGCCACCGCCATAACTGTCGCAATAGATTGAGTTATCTTCAGGTTGTTCAGAGGCTAAAATATGACTCATGATCAAATCTATTTTGCGTGACTGGGCTTGTAAAAAAGTAGTTAGTTCTTGGGCAATATCACCTAAATTACGCAAAGGGCCTAAGGCGCTTTGCTCTAAACTGCTTACTTCGTTAGCAAGTTTAAATAAAGGCGGAATATCAGCGTCAAGTTCAGCTAAGCTTTTTGGCACAGCCGAATCATCCACGGCAAACAGATTGACGCGATTACTTTCCTCAATTTGAAAGTAAAGCTCAAAATCTGATAATTTTTGATTATTCATATGTAACTCCTATCCGTTAATAGTAGCGTTGCGACTACTAAATTACTACACAACACGCCAATAAAATTAAGCTAAATATCTGTTTGCCCTCATTATAAAAAGCCAAATCAACTAAAATTGCGCTAACTTTCAATATTTACCAAACAGGCATAATGATTAAAAAAGTTTTAAAAGGTAATACGTTTACATTGCACTATGTATGTTAGCAACTAATAAATAACCAATAATTAACAAAACTCCTTGTAATTAGCCCTAAAACTCGTAATCTTACGGTAATAATAATAACAAGGGACTACCCACGTGGCTCGAGAACTTAAATTAGCCAGTACATTCTCAGACATATCCACGCAACTGCGGCGCTTCGTGTCTAAAATTGTGTTGCCTGACGATGTTGATGATATTGTTCAAGAAACCTTTGTTAAAAGTTATGAAGCTGAATTAAAGCAAGATATTCAATACACCCGTAGCTACATGTTAAAAACAGCTAAACACCTAGCACTTAATCATATAGCTAAATGGGATAATAAATTTAGTACCCCTTTAAATCACGAAACTGAACTCCCCAAATTGCTTAAATCAATGCAATTAGAAGACGAATACACCTCTAAAGAGCGTTTTTTATTATTTTGTCGGGCGACTGAGCAATTAAGTCCTGTTGTAAGAAAGTGCTTTATTTTAAAAAAAGTCTATGGAATGAGCCAAAAAGAGATCGCGCAGCAAATGCAGCTAAGTCAAAGTACGGTAGAAAAACACATTGCCAAAGGGTTATTAAATACCATGCTATATATGCGCGAACAGTCACACGATGAGAGCGACCATTGCCAACAAAGTGCGGACATAATGAGGGCAGCAAAATGAATAACATCCATCAATTTACCTCAAAAGAATTAATATTAGAAAAAGCATCCCAATGGATCAGTGCTATTGACCGTGGCCTTACAAAAGAAGAGCAAGAACAATTTAAACTGTGGATGCTACAAAGTACTGCTCATCAAAATGCGGTGTATGAATTAGCTCAGCTTTGGGATGACCTGAGTGTACTTAACGAACTCAGCGTATTATTTCCAAATAAACAACCGGCTAATAGCAAAACAAAGCCTGCGTATGTATTTGGCATGGCAGCAAGTATTGTTGCTGCATTAATGATGTGCAGCTATTTATTGCTAAATTTAGATAGCAATTTCAACAAAAATTTAGCCAAGGTAAATTATACAAAAATTTATAAAACAAAAGTTGGCGAGCAAGCAACCTATGTTTTACCGGATGGCACAATTGTACAACTTAATACCAATAGCTCATTGGAAGTCGCTTATAGCCAAGGCCGTAGGCAATTGTTACTAAGTCGTGGCGAGGGGCGCTTTAATGTTGCTAAAGATGCATCACGCCCATTCAGCGTGATGGCCGGTGATAAAAGCTTTACCGCTCTCGGTACTGTATTTAATGTGCAGCGCAATACTTCGTCAGATCTCGAGCTGGTTGTTACTGAGGGTAAAGTGATGATCACCGATCCTAGCGTTGCTGTTAATGCTGATGATTTTAAAGCGTATCAACAAGCTGATAATAACAATCATGAAATTCGTCAAATTAATGCCAATATTGTGATTTCCGGTGAAAAAGCCATTATTGAACAAAGCGTTACCAAACCAATCACACAGTTATCGGTTGATGATGTACAGCGTGACTTAGCTTGGCAAAATGGCATGTTGATATTTAATGGTGAGCAACTGGTTGATGCCTTAAACGAAGTCAGCCGTTATACCGCTACGCGGTTTGAACTATCATCTGATGAGTTAGCCCGTATAAAAGTGGCCGGTGTTTTTAAAGCGGGTGATGTGGCAGGGCTGTTAGAGAGCTTACAAAATAATTTTTCGATTGAACATGAACGTTTAGGCGAGCATGTTGTTAGCCTAAAATATCAAAAAAAATCATAGGTAATCGTAATGAAAATCACACCATTGTTAATCAATGTTGCTCATAAGGGTGTAAAAAGTAATTTAAAGATTAAAAAAATGATAAAAAACTATAGAGGATTTTTGTTTGCTAACTGTTTATATAAGTTGCGCAGTAACCATACGTGCCATTTAACTCAATTTGGCCTTGTTGCACCGCTGTTTTTAAGTATCAGTGTGTATGCAAGTCAAACCGAGGGGCAAATGATGCAATTTGATATAAAAGCGCAACGAGCAGACAAAGCCTTAATAGAATTTGCTAAGCAAACAGAACAAACTTTGGTTTTTTCGTATGAACTTGCCAAGCAATACGAAGCAAATTCGTTGTATGGATTTTATTCTCAACTTGATGCACTAAAAGCATTACTGGCTGAGACACAGCTCGATGCGGTTGTTGATCAAAATGGTTTACTGAGTATTAAACTCAAACAAATCAATAGGAAAGATAACAACATGATGAAGCTTTCAGGAGTTAGTGCAGCTGTATTACCTGCTTTACTTGCAGTTAATTCACAAGGAATCAATGCCGCTGAACAAAGCGCAGAACAAAACATCGAAAAAATTGCTATTGTAGGTAGTCGTGTGGCAGGGCGCTCAGTTGAAGACTTACCTGTCCCCGTTGATATTTTAAGTGCAGAAGCACTCGAAAATACCGGCCAAACAGAAGTTGGCCGCATGCTTCAAGCTATTGCACCTTCTTTTAACTTTTCAAGTTCATCTATCAGTGATGGTACTGACGCATTAAGACCAGCAACGCTACGTGGCCTAGGGCCAGATCAAACGTTGGTATTGATCAATGGTAAGCGTCGTCACCAAGCCAGTATAATTCATATTAATACTTCGGTGGGGCGTGGTACGGCGGGTACCGATATGAACGCTATTCCAGCCTCAGCAATTAAACGTATTGAAGTACTGCGTGATGGCGCTGCGGCTCAATATGGTTCTGATGCAATTGCCGGTGTTATAAATATTGTGCTCAAAGATGGCAGCGAAGGTGGTAAAGCCGCTATTAACTACGGTGAGTATTCAGAAGGTGATGGCGAAACTGTTAACATCGACTTTAATAAAGGCTTTGCTTTAGGTGACAATGGTTATTTAAATACAACTATAAACTACCGTGACCGCGCACCAACTAACCGTGCAGGGCTTCATGGTTCATGTCAATTTTATGGTTGTACTGAGCTCAGTGACGGCACGTTACTGGCAGGCGACCCGCGTGAACTAACCGCGCCACGCGATACATTTAGAATTGGCGATGCCGACTCTCAACAATTTGGTTTAACGGTTAACACCGGCTACGAATTAGGAGCGGGTGAACTATACGGTTTTATTACCTACTCAACGCGTGATAACGAATCAGCAGCATTTTTCCGTCATAATGCCAATGCCGGTGGTAACCCAGTATTACAAGATGGTGATGCGACAGTTCCGGCTGGCTTTTTACCAAAAATAAACACTACGATTGACGATATTTCATATAACTTTGGTTATAAAACGCAGTTTGATAACGACTCAAGCTTAGACTTATCGTACACCTATGGTGAAAACAGCATTGATTACACCACTAGCGATACGATTAATGCCTCTTATGCCAACTTCTTACGTTACGACCAAGGCTTAAGCGCTGCAGATATTCGCGCCACTATTCCACGTGAAGGTTACGCCTATGGTATGGAGTTATCACTGCAAACGATTAATCTTGATTTTACTCAAAATTTTGATGATTACTCATTAGCAATGGGCGCAGAAATACGCACCGATGAGTACCGTATTTTAGAGGGCAGCGAATACGCATACCGCGATTACGATACCAACAATGGTGTTAATATTTATGATGGACTAAGCGGTGGTATTGGTAGCGAAAATGCATCAGGTGGCACACAAGGCTTTGGTGGTTCATCGCCAGCATCGTCGGTTGATGAGTCGCGCGATGTGATCTCGTTTTACTTAGACGCTGAAGCTTACGTTATTGAAGATGTGATTATCTCAGGGGCGTTACGTTACGATAATTACAAAGGATTTGGCGATACAGTTAACTTTAAACTCGCGGGTAACTGGTCACTAACCGAAGATATTTCACTTCGTGGTGCATTAAGCTCAGGCTTTAGAGCGCCTTCAATGCAGCAGTTGTACTTTAACAACATCAGCACGCAGTTTGTTGTTGGTCCTAATGGCAATTTAGTGGCTGAAGAAGTGGGCACGTTTAGAAACGATTCAACCCTGGCGCAAAGTTTAGGTATTCCTAAGTTAACAGAAGAGAAATCTCAAAACCGCAGTTTAGGTATTGTTTATAACGTAAGCGATAATATTAATGTAACGCTTGATTACTACTCAATCGATATTGACGACCGTATTGTAATTAGTAATCGCTTAGGCAAAGGTTTATCAAACAGTCTTGATGCCGCGTTACTTAGCTCGGGTGCTGGTGCAGGACAGTTTTTCTTAAATGGGGCTGACACAGAAACGCAAGGTATCGACTTTGTGGCTACATGGAATACAGAAGGTCTAGGCGGCACACTTGATTTTACATTAGCGGCCAACTTTACCGAAACCGATGTGGTGTCGTTATTTACACCTGCAGGTTCTGGTCTTGAAACCGTGCCAGTCGATGATGTGTTTTCTGATCAAGAAATTTCTATCATTGAAGAATGGCAACCAGAAGATCGCATTAACTTAAGTGCGCTTTATCGCCGTGACGATTGGACTGTTAATTTATCACTTAATCGTTTTGGTGAGTATACAGTTGAAGATGGTGGCCGCCAGACTTACGGTGCTGAAATTTTAACTGACATTAAAGTTAATTACTTTGTAACTGATAATTTATCGGTAAATATTGGCGCAAATAACTTATTTGATGTTTATCCAGATGAAAACACCATAGGTAATTCACGTTCGGGTACTATTGTAGATGCTCAAGGTAATACCATTGTCAGCAGTGATGGGGTATTTAAGTACTCTCGTCGTTCAGCGCCATTTGGTTTTAACGGTGCTTACTACTACGTAGGTGCAGAATACCGCTTTTAATAAGGGTCTGTTGACCTTTTTGGATTAAAATTTGTTCAAACTAGGAGCGGTTTAATCGCGGCGCGAGGTTTGTAACCTAGTGGGCTAAGTAAAAACCGAGCAACAAAGAGTAAATCGCCCCAGGCAGAACCCTTCGGGCAGCGCCTGTTTGGTATTGATGCGGCGTTATCGCCTATTTATGGGGAATAACCACACCACATAGGCTCTGTCTTGCCTAAATACCAAACAGACTGCTGCAAATTCAACCTTAAAAGGTCAACAGACCCTAATAACTCTCCTATTGTTATTTAACAACCAAAGGGCCGCAAGGCCCTTTTATAGTTTTTAAACTTAATGTTTTTGCATTTTACTCATTTCAGCATGACAGCTTTGCATGGTAAGCAATACCTTTGACAGCGCCGCTTCACAATCATGTGATTGAGGCTTTTTTAACGCTGTTTTGATTTCTTCTAAGGTTTTATCTTCTACTTCTTCAAGCTCTTTAATGTAGGTTTGGTCGTTATCGCTAGTGAATGTACTGAGCAAAGCGGTAAATGCTCTGCGTGCTTCTACCGCGAACGAAGAGCCATCTTCACGTGCACCTTGTTGATTAATTGCATAGGGTTGTAAGCTTTCAACACTTACTTTGCGGGCGTCGATCATGCGCTGAAATAATGCACTTACGCTAGGATCTTGTACTTTATCTTGTGCTTTTTCGTAAAAGTCGATACCGCTATTCATTACTTGGATAATGTCGGTGATATGATTTATCTCTTGTCCTTGATGGGTGCTCATAATAATGACCTCTGTTAATTTAAAATACATAGATAACTAAGCAAGCGGCATTCCAACGCGGTTTTATTTTTTAACTAATTGTTTTTCATGGTTTTATTATTATGGGGAGGTCTAGGTAAGCTTGCTAACATGCTGCTAGCAAGCAAAATTTACATAAAAGCATGTAAGAAGGTTATTTAAGCTCTTCAGCTACTTCGGCCACTTTTTGACGTAACCAAATATGGCTAGCATCTCTGTGTAACAAAGGGCTCCATATCATATCAAGTTCAAATGGTGGAATTGGAAAGGGTGGTTCAAGTATTTTAAGCCCCGGATCGTCTACATAAATATTGGCCGCTTTTGAAGGTAAAGTCGCCACGAGGTTTTTTTCTTTCGCTAAATGAATCGCAACATGGTAGTTACGAGTAAAGGTGGCAATATTTCGATGCTTCCCAAAATGTGCGAGCGCTTCGTCAACCCAACCCAGCTTTTGCACATCTTTTGGATCCATGCCAACCCCAACACCAAAGCCTGTTTTACTTACCCAAATATGACGGGCTTTTAAATAGCTATCTAGGCTAAAGTTTTCAATAATAGGGTTGTCGGATCTTACTAAACAGCAAAAGCTATCTTTCCAAATTCGCTTATGATGAAACGATTGCGGTAAGTTCTCGAAGCGGTTAATTGCCATGTCTACTTTACCGTTTTCTACATCATGGAAAGTTACATCGCTGGGCGTTAAAATATCTAATGTGGTGTCTGGGGCTTCTTCATGTAATTTCCCTAACAAACGCGGTGCCATGGTACTGGCTGCATAGTCACTGGCCATAATTCTAAACACGCGTTTACTTTGTTTAGCTTCAAATTCGCGATTAGGTGCTAGCGTTTCTTCAAGCGTCATCAAAATACCGCGAATAACAGGCTGTAACTCAATAGCGCGCTCGGTCGGCACCATACCATCGCTGGTACGCACTAAAATAGGATCGTTAAAAAGGTTACGTAGGCGTTTAAGTCCATTACTCATTGCCGGTTGAGTAATATTAAGCTGGTTAGCAGCACGAGTAACGTTACATTCGCGCAGTAATGTATCGAGGTAAACCAGTAAATTTAAATCTATTTTACTTATATTCATTGTGTGTCCTTAACGTTTACCAGTAATGGATAAAACGCTGTGCTGTAGGATAGGGATAAATATGACTCACCTTTCCATTTTTTATATTTTGTTGTGCTTGTTTCCAAAAGCTCACATCAAGTAGTTCTGGGTGCGTACTGGTTAAAAATTGTTTATATGTTGGGTTAGGCATTACAAAGGTACATAATTGCTCTGGAAATACATCTTGCGGAGCAACCGAGTAACTTTGTTCATCCATCAAATAATCATCATAACTTTTTGCTTTGGGTAGTGCTCTAAAGTTCATGTCTGTTAAATATTGCACTTCATCGTAATCATAAAAAATAATACGTTTGTGCTTACTTACACCAAAGTTCTTTAACAGCATATCGCCAGGGAAAATATTCACGGCAATCATTTCTTTAAGCGCCTGGCCATACTCTTCAATAGCATCGGCGGCACTTTTTTCGTCTGCATTTTCTAAAAACAAATTAAGCGGTGTCATTCGCCGTTCAATGTATAAATGTTTTATGATTAACCAGTCACCCTCAATCACCATCGATGAGCCAATGGTTTTGTGCAACTGCGCTAACAAGTTACTATCAAATCGTGCCAAAGGAAATACGACGTTTGAATACTCTATGGTGTCAGCCATTCGGCCAACACGGTCATGACTTTTAACCAGTTGATAGCGTTTTAATACCGTATCGCGACCAAACGGCTTACTTTCACCAAATTTATCTTTAATAACTTTAAATACATAACCAAACGAGGGTAGGGTAAATACCATCATCACCATACCCGGTGTACCGGGAGCAATGGTAAATTCATCATTAGAATGGGTTAAATGATTCAAAAACTCGCGATAAAACTCGGTTTTACCTTGTTTATGAAAGCCTATGGCGTTGTAAAGCTCGGCGAGGGTTTTATTAGGCATAAGTTGATTTAAAAACCGTACTAACGCTGAAGGAGCATGAGTTTCTACCATAAAATAGGCACGCGCAAAGCCAAAAATAACGCGCATTTGTGACGACTTTGTAAGTAAGGCATCTAAATAAAGGCCTTTATCTTCATGGTGTAACACCGCAATAATAAAAGGCTGAACGCCACTTTGCGATACAACGCGCCCCACAATGTAAGCGGCTTTATTACGATAAAACGGGGTATGTAATATATCAAAACGCATTTGCCAATGTTGGTGGTGTGTATCGGGTGCTTGTTTATAAAAGGCTTTAACTAATAAACGAATATCGCGTTCTAGATTGACAAAATCGGCCTTAAAATCAAAGTGATTAATAATGCGCTTAATGGTGGGCTTTAAACCATCTACAACAGGAAAATAACTACGGTATTCAGCTTCAACGGGCACAGAAGGCGCATCTTTGAGCGTGGCTTCTACAAAAATAAAGTCATTGTGAAAATAGCGGCGGTGGTACAGGCGGCAGAATACTGAATTATAAAATGTTTCAGCAAGTTCTGCTTGCGGATGAAAACATAAAAAGTGTTGGTAAAGCTTTTTCACTTCAAGCCATAAGCTCTCGTTTAGCGCGTCTGTTTGCTGGCGTTCTCGCAGTGTTTTTGTTGTTTCGTTTACCCGATCATCGTAATAGCTTATGCGCAGGCGACTTATATCATTAATAGCTTGCCAGTCTCTTTTAGCAAAAGCGTAGGGAGCCTTGGCTGTTGTTCTTTGAAACAGCAAATAATGCTTTTTAAAACCGGTTAAAATTAATTCAGCAATTTGGCGTGGTTGCATCAGTACTCCTTAATAGACGCCTTTAGGTGTTTAGGATAATGCCGGTGGTTATACCAATTTTATTAAAAACATGATCATTCTAGCGTTTTAAATAATCCGCTAGCTGCGTTAAAAATTATTTATATAGAACAACTATGTATCATAATTTTCGCCTTGTTATCGACTTATTTCTTTGTCGCTATAATAGATCACTAATTTAATGCAATTGGTATTAGTATTAAATCCGAAAAAGGTGGTCAAAGGAAATTACACCACTAAACATACAATAGAGTTTATGCTCTATAGATGTTAAGGGTATGTTATTTTATATTTAAAACCAAGCTAATTAAGATGATATTTATTGAAGTTAGTCTGATTAAGGTTGATAGGCATCAATCTTTTTTTGTAACTTTTTAATACGCTTTTCAATCAATGCTTTATCTTTTTTATATTGCTTATCTAATTTTTTCTGTGTGTTTCTAATATCTTTGCTAATACGCTTTTTATCATCTGCGCTCAATATATGATTTAAACGCTGCTGTTGTTTAAAATCAGCCCTGTCTTTTTCTCGTAAAAGTATTGCTAACTTATGCTGATTACTGCGCAGCTCTGCTTCTAGGTTGGAAATAATCGTATCTCGTTCCAGCTCGTTTAACTGTTTGGTATAGTTTATTTCTTTACCGGCTTGCTTAGGCTCAGTGGCGGTTATTGTGTGTGAGGTAGCATTATCACTACAGGGAAACTGAGAGAAAGTGGTGCCTTTGGGAGTGACGCACTTGAAATAGGTGGTTTGAGCTAATGCAAGAGAGCTAAAACATAAAATACAGACAGTAATGATCAGATTAATAACGCTGAACATAATGATTATCCTTTGTATATTCTGATCGAGTTAATAATTTTTAATGATAAAAACTATAACCTAGCTTGGGGGGATAGCAAGTGCAAAGGAGTAATAACAGAAACTAAGCGAGTCAGTTTTAATGACTCGCTCGTATTATGAGGTGCTATTGAGAAAATGTTTTAAGCTTTTTAATACCATGCACTAAGAATGGAATATCAAGCCCTTGTTCAATTGAAAACCCTTCAGCGGCAGAGATATTTCTAAAATTTCCATCACGATCAATAAGCGTGATTCTATCTTTTTTATAAGCAATCACCACGCCTTGCGAGTAATTAACCCCAATATTATTACTTTTACTGTACAAGTTTTCACCCAGCATAGTTTGCTGCGCAAGCGCATTACAGTTTAAGTATTGGCCAAGGCTCGTAGCGATAATATCGCTGGGCTGAATTAAACCGTTCACCTTAGAAATAAATTTATCGGAGCTGTACAATGTTGACGTGGTTACAATTTCATTGCTATTTTGCGAGATACTAAAAGCAAAAAATTCAGTAGCGTCATCACGTACAGTGGCGTTTTCAGCCCCTTTGACAATTCTTATTGCACTGACTTTGTGTGCTTGCTCGTTAATAAAGCTCAGCTCATCAATACCGGCCACTTCCACACTACGGCGTTGGCTTTGCCAAACGGGTAAAGTTTGCTGCTCAATAATGTTCGTTTTGTAAAATGCTGGCAAGCCGTACACAAGCCCAAATAACATATCACTATGATCTGTGGGTTGTAAAAATTGCGTGTTTTTATAAATACTTTGTTGGCTGGCAACAAATTTTGCTAGCTGCTCGTCATTATCAAACACCAATATATCAACTTTTGCTGCGCTGTAATCTTCACATTTTTCTAATGGAGCAGGTGCTTGATAATTAATACCTTGGTTATTAATTTTAACGTTGTGCGCTTGCTCGTAGCTTTCAACATCCAGCAAATCGTTTTTAGCGAGCAAGCTTTTTGCCGTAGTCGGGTACGAAAGCGGTAGTACATTATCTTGTTTAGTGATATCAAATTTTAAATTGGCATCAGCCCAAATATGAATGCTGTGGCTGAGCGCAAAACAAATCACTAAAAATGAACCAGCATAACGGGCAAATTTAAACTGTTTCAAACGCCCTAAATGATGCCAAGTAAAATTACTAACAGTCAATTGAAACGCTAATATTGCTAACACTATGCTGCCTGCTAGCAAGGTAGTAAGTGCGGGTGAGTTTGTTACACGATGCCACAACAGTGAAATAATTTCAGGCAGTGCAGAGGCATTTAAGTGATAACCTAAGTTAAAGTAGACGTAAGCGTCTAAAGTAAGGATAGAGGCCCCGACAGTTGCAATCACTGCTGCCATACCACGTATATGCCGTGGGTAGGGGAATACTAAACTCAAAGGGAAAACCGTCAGCACAAACGCTAAAAATGCAATAAAGCTAGTGTGGCTTAGCCAAGTAACCATCATATAGGTTATACCCATATAAGTGGTCGGTGGCGAATCGGCAAATAAATAGCTTAAGCTAATTAAAAGCGCTAAGCCAATATTGGCAAATGTAAACCAATGACCCCAACTTAATAATTGACTCGCTTTCGATGAAAACTGGTTGTGCTGCGATAAATTCATAGAGTTTACTTAACCGACTGCGCGAGTGCTTTTGCAAAGTTCTCGGTAACGGCTTGTCTTTTCCCTGTTGGTACATGCTCTTTTAAGATATGCGTGATAGAATTTCCTAAACACATAAGACTTAAATCAACCGGCGCATTGTGTTTTGATAAAACATCAATAAGCTGATCGACGATTTGTTCTACTTCTTCATTAGAGTATTTTGATAAGATTGGCATCAGTTGGTTCAATAAAAAGAGTTATATTCCCGTATTTTAACACCAGAGGCGTGAAAAACAAAGATGGCAATAGATGTTAAAAAATTAGTCGTTCACTATGTAGACAAAAAAGACGACGACACTCAAATTCACCTTCGTAACGACGAAATGACTATCAACGATAAAGTGGCTGTATTCATTGAGCAATTACACCATGCCTACAATGGCAAGCCAGGCAAAGGGTTTTGTGCTTTTAGTGGCGAAAAAAACAGTATTGTAGCCTCTACCATGCAAAGCTATCGCAATAATGAGCTTGGCTTTTGGCACATGACTGAGCAGGCATCAACGGTGTTAAAAGAAGAGTTAGATAAATACGCCTTTAACGAAACCGGCTATTTAGTATTTTGTCACTATCAGTACGTGGCGACTGATTATATGTTGATTGCTATGATCAATATTAAAGAGCATTACTCAATGACCTCTGAGCTTGATTTAGCCGCATCGCGTCATTTAGATATTTCGCGTATGCAATTGGCTGCTCGTATTGACTTAACCGCATGGGATACCCAGGCAGACGACAATCGTTATATTTCATTTATTAAAGGTCGTGCAGGGCGTAAAGTCGCTGACTTTTTCTTAGACTTTTTAGGTTGTGAAGAGGGCATTGATCCTAAGCAGCAAAGTCAAGTGATGCTCAATGCGGTAGAAGACTACTTATCAGAGCAAGAGTTTGATAAATCTGAAAAAGACGAGTTACGTAAGCAAGTATTTGATTACTGTAACGACTGTGTTACCACGGGTGAAGAAGCTAATGTGAGTGAACTTTCAGCAACGCTTACCAAAGGCGACGACAACCCGTTTGAAAGCTTTTGTAAAGAGCAAAGCTATGACTTAGAAGAGTCATTCCCGGTTGATAAAAAAACGGTAACCAGCATGGTTAAATTTTCAGGCTTAGGCGGTGGAGTCAGTATCAGTTTTGAGCGTAAGCATTTAGGCGAGCGTGTAACTTATAATGAAGCCACTGATACGTTAGTGATCAAGGGCATTCCACCAAACTTAAAAGATCAGCTACAGCGCTTTATGGAACAACAGCAAGATTAAACTCACAGCGGGCTGCGAGCTACGGGTTTCGGGATCAGGCTCGTAACCCGATCCCCGCAGCCCGTTAACTTTCGATTGTAACTTTACCCTCTAAAAGCGCAGTGTCTCTTAGCCCTCTTTGTGAATAATTCCTTTGCGCGGCAAAGCCCCGCCTACAATAAACCTCGATGTTGACCTTATCCGTAGGCGGGAGTTTACCTTGCGCATGTTTTAAGTGTTAGGAATAGCTGTAGACATAGATCTTGTTCACAGCAAGTTGCGAGCTAAGGGGTTGGGGATCAGGCTCGAAGCCCGATCCCCGTAGCCCGCTAACTTTCGACTTTACCCGAACCCCGTTTGCCAGATACATAAATGCCAGGCATTAAAAAACCGCGTTAAAATCAATTAACGCGGCTTTTTTATGCTTTGAGCTAAACTCAGTGCTTATTCAGCACTCAGCGTTTTAGTCATTGCTGAGCTTGCACGACCGGCAGGTTTTACCGAGCCAGGGCGAAGGCCGCTGTCAGGGATTAACTCACGTTTGTCATGTGCCATTGCAACCGATGTATGCTTGGTTTCGCTATCGGCTACAGGCGCAGGCTGTGCCATTGGCGCACTTGCATGTCCTGCTGTAATCACTGTTTTAGCGTTTACATTAGCTGAACTCGCTTGCGAAACTGCCTTAGGTTTATTTTCAACCACAAGTGCTTCTTTCGCTTCTACAGGTGTTTCAGTAGCGCTAACCGGTGCTGTTTCAGCTTCAACAGCAACTTCTTCAGCTGGTACTGATTCTTCAGCTTTTACTGGTTCTTCAGCTTTTACTGGTTCTTCAGCTTTTACTGGTTCTTCAGCTTTTACTGGTTCTTCAGCTTT
>NZ_LYRQ01000009.1:0-29244 GCF_001661605.1 Pseudoalteromonas sp. MQS005
TTCAGTTTTCACTGGTTCTTCAGCTTTCACTGGTTCTTCAGCTTTCACTGGTTCTTCAGCTTGCACTGGCTCTTCAGTTTGCACTGGTTCTTCAGCTTGCACTGGTTCTTCAGCTTTTACTGGTTCTTCAGCTTTCACTGGTTCTTCAGTTTTTACTGGTTCTTCAGCTTTTACAGGCTCTTCAACTTTCGCTAATTCTTCTTCAACAATGTTTTGTTCAACTGCATCAGAGGCATCAACGGCCGTTTTATGTGCTTTTGCTTTTAGCTCTGCTTCGTATTCAGCAGCGGCTTGATCCGCAACTGGAATGAAAGCAGGCGCTTCATCAGACTTCTCTTGCGCGTTTTCACCTTCAGGGCGACGACGACGTTGGCCAGATGCACGAAGATGACGCGGTGAACGACGTGAGCGAGTACGTGTTTGCTCTTGCTCTTCATCTTGTGTTGCCACGTTATCGTTTGCATCAACAACAGCCTCAGCTTGTTCTTTAGCAGGTGCAGGTGCTTTTTCATCAGATACCGGCGCTTGCTTTTCAACAACAGGAGCTTGCTCTTTCACTTGTGGCTTGTCTTCTTTAACCACTGGTTGCTCAACAGCTTGCTCAGTTATTTGAACTTGCTCTGTGCTTTCGTCTTGTACGCGAACTTTTTTACGTAAATTACGACGTTGACGACGTACCTTAGGCTTTTGCTCTTTTGGCTCAGCATTCTTATCAGATTTAACTGCAGTATCCGTATTTTGAGTTGCCTCTGCTTTTACTTGCGTTTTATCTTCAGTTTTATGCTCAGGACGTTTACGCGTATTTGAATTACGACGGCGCTTATTGCGATTCTCATTCTTTTCTTGCGTATCATTTACAGGCGCCGACTCATTTTTAGCTTCAGCGTCTGCAGTACGTTCGTTACGCGGTTTATTACGAGGGTTATTATTACGACGACGTTGGTTGTTATTACGACGACGATTATCATTACCACGGTTATTACTAGGGCGATCTTGCGATTGCTTTTCAGTCTGTTTTTCTGATTTTTGCTCAGTATCAGACCCAAATAACGACTTGATCCATTTACCTAATGCGGCAAATAAACCAATTTCAGCTTTTGCTTCTACTACCGGCGCAGCTTTTGCGGCCGCTTGTGGAGCAGGCGTTGAAGGCATAACGACGCCTTTAAGCTTCGGCTCTTCACGAACAGGTGCCGCTGGCGATTTAGACATTTCAAATGCTTCAGGCTCAGGCGCAACAACTTGCTCGTAGCTTACAGTTTCAAGCGTTTCATCTTTACGTAGACGCATTACTTCGTAGTGAGGTGTTTCCATGTGTTGATTAGGAATAATCACTACATCACATTTATGATGCTTTTCAATACGGTGAACGCTACGACGTTGCTCATTCAATAAATAAGCGGCAACAGCAACAGGCACTTGAGCATTAACTTGAGCAGTGTTGTCTTTAATCGCTTCTTCTTCAATTAAACGAAGAATAGACAATGCGATTGATTCGTTAGAACGAATTGTACCTTGACCACTACAACGTGGACAAACACCTTGGCTTGCTTCGCCTAGTGAAGGGCGTAGGCGTTGGCGCGACATTTCAAGTAAGCCAAAGCGAGAAATTTTACCAATTTGTACGCGCGCACGATCTGGGCGAGCAGCATCTTTTAAGCGGTTTTCTACTTCACGTTGATGACGTGGAGGTGTCATATCAATAAAGTCGATAACAATTAAGCCACCTAAATCACGTAAACGAAGTTGACGTGCAATTTCATCTGCCGCTTCTAGGTTGGTGTTAAGCGCTGTTTCTTCAATATCGCCGCCTTTTGTTGCTTTAGACGAGTTGATATCGATAGAGGTAAGTGCTTCAGTAGGGTCAATTACAATAGAACCACCTGAAGGTAAGCGCACTTCACGTTGGAACGCAGACTCAATTTGGCTTTCAATTTGGTAATGTGTAAATAACGGTGTATCACCTTGATAAAGCTTAACGCGACTCATGAAATCAGGACGAAAACGCTCTATGTGCGCTTTAGCTTCTTCAAAAACACGAGGCTTATCAATTAAAATTTCGCCAATGTCACGACGTAAATAATCGCGAATTGCACGGAAAATTACGTTGCTTTCTTGGTGAATTAAAAATGGTGCTTTTGCACTGTCTGCCGCTTGTTGAATGGCTTCCCAGTGGACTAATAATGCTTTTAAATCGTAGTTTAGTTCTTCAAACGACTTACCAACACCTGCGGTACGTACAATTAAGCCCATACCTTTTGGTAGTTCTAAGCGGCTTAGCGACTCTTTAAGTTCAGTTCGCTCATCACCTTCGATACGGCGAGAAATACCGCCAGCGCGAGGGTTGTTAGGCATAAGCACTAAATAACTACCTGCCACGCTGATAAAGGTAGTCAGTGCTGCCCCTTTTTGGCCGCGCTCTTCTTTATCAACTTGTACAATAACTTCTTGACCTTCTTTGATCACGTCGCGAATATTCGGACGACCATGAAAGGTGTAACCTTGCGGGAAGTAAGTACGGGCAATTTCTTTTAAAGGAAGGAAACCATGACGATCAGCACCGTAATCAACAAATGCTGCTTCTAAAGATGGTTCAATACGTGTGATTTTACCTTTGTAAATATTGGCTTTTTTCTGTTCGTGACCTGGGCTTTCTATATCTAAATCATATAGGCGCTGGCCGTCAACCAGTGCTACGCGCATTTCTTCTTGCTGCGTTGCATTGATTAGCATACGTTTCATAATGTTACTCTACTAGTTTGTGTCGCTGACATGACGATGTTTTCTCGCCTGTTCAGGTGTTCCTATTTTTAGAATGTGCAGCCTCACGACTGGGTCTTTAAAGGAACGGCTCTGTATTTAGTAAGCAGTATTTTAAATGCCGGCAAACAATAGGGTGTAATCACGCTATTAAATTCTAAGGGGATACAAACGTGTCGGCTGTTTAGCTCAATACTCGTTTTATCCAGAAGTTGGCCTGTCATAACAATCTTATTAAATGCATTCATATTAGGTGCGTAGGGCTCTTTAGCTTCAAACCATAGTTTCGTTTTTAAAACTACCGTTATCGTTTTTATGAGCAAAAATCGCTACCGATGTTAATGAACGCTTATTTATTAGATTTTTTTAGTTCTAAATAAGCTGCTGTACGGTACTACAATATTTGAGCGAATTCTGAACGGCGTTTTTTTACGCCGCCACTATCAGACAAATTATCTGTTCATTGCTTTTACTATCACTTTAAAAATCAATTCATGTTCAAACTTAAGCAGCAATATATTACGCGCATTGCCGTTAGTTGTGCGCACGTGTTAACTGGGTATGTATAAAAGCTTTGGAAAACTTAACTCGGATCTGTATGATCGGTTACCCAGAATGTGCATCACGAATGTTTTAATGTGTTAAAAAGCACCGTTGTTATTTGCAAATACTAAATATTTGCGCTGCTGATTATCCCACTATTATAACTGTGTTAGCAACTAAATTATTTTACTTAAATCAGTGATTAGGCAATGTCAGAAAAAACCGGCTTACAAGTAACTTTTGTCACTATCAACGAAGACCACCTAGGTCAGCGTATTGATAACTTTCTTATTACCCATTTAAAAGGGGTGCCTAAAAGCGCAGTTTACAAAATTCTTCGTAAAGGTGAGGTGCGTGTAAACAAAAAACGCATTAAGCCTGTGTATAAATTGCAGCTAGACGACGTTATTCGTATACCACCAATCAGAGTGTCAGAGCGTGAAGAGTTTGTCCCTTCAAAACTCGATAAAGTAACGCGCCTTGAAGACGATATTCTATTTGAAGACAAATACCTGATTGTTATTAACAAGCCATCGGGTATGGCTGTGCATGGCGGCAGTGGCCTAAGCTATGGCCTTATTGAAGCATTACGTGTTTTACGCCCAGAAGAGCGCAGCCTTGAGCTTGTGCATCGTTTAGACCGTGATACATCAGGTTGTTTACTCATTGCTAAGCGCCGCTCTGTGCTGACTGCCTTGCATGAGCAATTACGCGAAAAAACCATGGAAAAAAATTATTGGGCACTTGTTGAGGGTCAATGGGACTCTAAAACAAAAAATGTGACTGAGGGCTTGCGCAAAAACACCCTAAAATCGGGTGAACGCGTAGTACGTGTTGATAATACCGAGGGCAAACCGTCGCATACCCGCTTTAAAGTGCTTGAGCGTTTTAACGATTGCTCATTAGTACAAGCATCCCCTGTAACCGGTCGTACTCACCAAATTCGTGTGCATACTCAGTGTCAAGGTCATGCTATTGCCTGTGATGACAAATATGGCGATCAAGGGTTTGACGAGTCAATGCGTAAACGTGGTTTAAACCGCTTATTTTTACACGCCCATGATTTAAGTTTTTACCACCCTAAAAACGAAACCACCATGCGAGTAGAAGCACCGCTTGATAAAGCACTATCAAGCTGTTTAGTGAAACTTAGAGCAGCAAAAGCGTGATCTCACCCACCATGAAAAACTACAAGCTGGTGATTTTTGATTGGGACGGCACCATTATGGATTCAATTAGCAAAATAGTTAATTGTATCCGCAAAAGTGCGCAGTTACTCAATATTGAACCGCCGAGCGATACCGCCAGTAAAAATATTATTGGCTTGTCGCTTGAAAACGCAATAGCGACCTTGTTTCCTGATTACAGTGAGCACCACGAAGCGCTTATTGCAGGGTATAAACAGCAATATGCACTTGTTACCACCCCAACACCGGTGTTTGATCACGTTGCACAGGTACTCACTGGGTTAAAAAATCAAGGCGTAATATTGGCGGTTGCCACAGGTAAAAGCCGAATAGGACTGGAACGCCTTCTAGATGAAAGCCAGTTGCGTCACTTTTTTAGTGCTACGCGTACCAGCGACGACGCTAAATCAAAACCCGCTCCCGATATGCTCTATCAACTACTTGAAGAGCTGGCTATTAGCGCCGACGAAGCATTGATGATAGGCGACACGCAAATCGACATGGCAATGGCAAAAGCTGCAGGTATGGATAGACTAGGGGTAACCATGGGCGTGCACAACGCTGCGCAATTAAACGAGTTTACGCCTATTGCAACCGCTGACAACTATCAGCAGTTGCAACAACTTTTACTTAGTTAGTTTGTGCGCTTAATACATCTAAGCCAAACTCAGCCAATAATTGGCTGAGTTTAATGAGTGGTAAACCAATTAAACTATTTGGGTCATCACCACTGAGCTTTTCAAATAAACAAATACCCAAGCCTTCACTTTTAAAACTTCCTGCACAATTATAAGGTTGCTCTGCATCGCAATAAGCACTTATTTGCGCCGTTGTTAACGTTTTAAAAGTGACATTAAAGGGCTCAACAAGGGTTTTGCTTTGCTTAGTGTCTATATCGTACACACACAAGCCAGTTAAAAAAGTGACCGTTTGCCCACTAAATAAGCTGAGTTGTTTCATGGCGTTTTCTTTATTGTGTGGTTTACCTAATATTTGGTCATTAAATACAGCAACCTGATCGGAGCCAATCGCTAAGCCTTGGCCAAAATGCTCGACCGCAGCTGCGGCTTTTAGTTCGCTTAAACGTTTAACAAGATCGTTAGGTGTTTCGTTGCTGTGAGGCGTTTCGTCAACATCGGGCGAAAACGTTTCAAAAGGCAGATTAAATTTTTGTAATAAAGACTGCCTAAAAGGCGAGCTTGAGGCTAATATAAGAGAGTGCTTCATGGCATGTTTTCCTAGCATAAATCAGATTGAGTTAGGATAAATCAGATCCGTGAGTAAAACACGTGAAAAACAACGTAAAATTGGTTTTTTACTTTGACTAACCCACTAACTATCTATATGATGCAGCCCCTATGCAAAAGGTGAAAATTCCCATCACCCTTCATCCGGGCAAAGCAGCGCAACACCGTTTAAAGTATGACGGCATTGTACCGCTTGAGAAACTTCCTCGTTTACGAGGCGTTATCCAGGAAGAAGTAGGTGAAATAGCGGTAAAAATTCATTGCAAAAACGATGAGCAAGGTTTAGTTGTGATTAGTGGCAATTTGTCCACACACGTAACTGTCACTTGTCAACGTTGTAATGGTGATTTAGGGTTGGATTTGGATCAAGACTTTGTGTATTCGCCAGTCGGTTTGGATGCAGAGTCAGATGATCTTCCAGAAAGCTACGACGAAGTAGCACTTGATGAAAATGGTGAAATAGACGTGTTTGAGTTAATCGAAGACGAGCTTATTTTAGCAGTGCCATTAGTGCCTACCCACAACGAAGCTTCATGCAGTTATACAGCAGAGCCTGCCAGCTTTGGTGTTTTAAAGGCGGAAGATGATAAACCAAATCCATTTGATATTTTGAAACAACTTAAGAAAGATTCTTAGGAGAAGACTATGGCTGTACAAAAAAGCAAAAAGTCTCGTGCAAGACGCGGCATGCGCCGTTCACACGATGCGATCAGTGGTCCAACTTTAACTGTAGACCAAACATCTGGTGAGACTCATCGTCGTCACCATGTGACTGCAGATGGTTACTACAAAGGCGTTCAAGTAATTTCTAACTAAGAGATTGCTTATATGCTGACCAATCTAACCATAGCGTTAGATATGATGGGGGGCGATTATGGCCCCCGTTCATCTATCCCCGCAGCCGTTTCCGCGGTAAATGCTAATGCCAACTTAAAACTCATTTTATGTGGCAACGAGCAAGTAATAGCTAAACAATTAGAATCACTCGATTCACTTTCTCATCCCAGATTAATAATTCGCCATTGTAATGACGTTGTCACCAATGCTTGCGAACCCGCTGTTGCTATACGCTCAAAAAAAGATTCCTCAATGCGTGTCGCCCTCGATTTAGTTAAATCGGGTGAAGCGCAAGCCTGTGTTAGCTCTGGCAATACTGGGGCGCTATTTTTTATGGCGCATTACGTATTAAAAATGCTTCCAGGAGTGAAACGTCCCGCACTCATATCGGCTGTACCCACTGAACGAAAAAATCCTGTTTACTTACTCGATTTAGGTGCCAACGTACACTGTGATGCGCAAATGCTGTATCAGTTTGGCATTATGGGTTCGGTAGTGGCAGGACAAGCACTCGGGTGTGATAACCCAAAAGTCAGTTTATTAAATATTGGCGCCGAAGACATTAAAGGTCACGACGAAATTAAGCAAGCCGCGCAGTTAATGCAGCAAAGCGAGCTGATTAATTATATTGGGTATAGCGAAGGTAGCGATATTTTTTCTGGCAAAGCCGATGTTATCGTCTGTGAAGGGTTTGTCGGTAACGTTGCACTTAAAACCTGCGAAGGTATTGCCAAACTTATCATGAAAAAGTTCACCCGTGCCCTCGAAAAACACGTTGTTTATAAGTGCATGGCGTTTATGTTGGCGCCAATCATAAAAAAACTCTATAAAAGAGTGAACCCCGACCAGTATAACGGCGCTTCTCTGGTAGGATTGCGCGGTATTGTTGTTAAAAGCCATGGAAATGCCTCAGCTAAAGCATTTCATGCCGCAATCGACGAAGCAGTGAAAGAAGTAGAACGTCAACTTCCAGATAAAATTGCTGCTATTTTCGAAAAAACACATTCTAAAGACACGGTGGCCAATCAGTAAATTGATGTGCCGTGTTATACATTATTTATTTTGTTTAATTAAAAGAGCAAACTATGGCACAAAAAATTGCACTTCTTTTTCCAGGTCAAGGCTCGCAAACTGTGGGTATGTTAAACGAGCTACTTGAAAGCTCAGACATAGTAAAAGCCACATTTGCAGAAGCATCAACCGCACTAGGATACGACCTAGCAGATCTCGTTCTTAACGGTCCAGAAGAAAAACTAAATCAAACTCACCGTACTCAACCTGCTTTATTAACAGCAAGCGTTGCTATTTACCGTCATTGGTTAGCAGCAAATCCAGATGCAGACGTTGTCATGGCAGGTCACAGCTTAGGCGAATACTCAGCACTAGTATGTAGCGATGTGATCAGTCTAAGTGAAGCCGTAAAACTGGTTGAAAACCGTGGTTTATACATGCAAGAAGCCGTCCCTGCGGGTGTGGGTTCTATGGCCGCTATTATTGGTTTAGGTGATGACGAAATTAAAGCGGCATGTGAAGCGTCTGCACAAGGTGAGGTTGTTTCACCGGTTAATTACAACTCGCCAGGCCAAGTGGTTATTGCCGGTCATAAAGATGCAGTAGATAGAGCATCAGTAGCTTGTAAAGAAGCCGGCGCAAAACGTGCGCTACCATTATCGGTCAGCGTACCGTCGCATTGTGAACTTATGAAACCTGCGGCTGAAAAATTAGCGGCCGATTTAGCGGCTTTAACATTTAATTCACCTAAGTGTGATGTAATTAATAATGTTGATGTAAAAGCTGAAGGTTCAGCCGATGCAATTAAAGACGCATTAGTACGTCAGTTATACAGCCCAGTTCGTTGGACTGAAACAGTGCAAGCATTAGTTGCACAAGGCGTAACGCAAAGTTATGAATTTGGCCCTGGTAAAGTATTAACAGGACTTGCAAAACGCATTGATAAAGCGATGGTGTGTGGCTCAGTTAACGACCTAGCATCAATCGATACAGCTAAATAAGAGTATATAATATGAGTAATTTATTTTCTTTAGAGGGCAAAGTTGTCCTGATCACCGGCGCTAGCCGTGGTATTGGTAAAGCGATTGCAAACACCTTAGTGGCGCAAGGCGCAAAGGTAGCGGGCACAGCGACAAGCGAGTCAGGTGCGGCTAAAATTAGCGAATACTTAGGTGATAACGGTAAGGGTTATGCGCTTAACGTCACCGATCCTGGGTCAATTGAGGCAACATTAGCAGCAATTAAAGCCGATTTAGGTGATATTGATGTTTTAGTAAATAATGCCGGTATTACGCGCGATAATTTATTAATGCGCATGAAAGAGAGTGAGTGGGACGATATTATCGACACCAACTTAAGCTCTATTTTCCGTTTATCTAAAGCGGTACTTCGCCCAATGATGAAGAAAAAGAACGGCCGTATTATCAATATTGGCTCAGTAGTGGGCACTATGGGTAACGCTGGCCAAGCGAACTACGCGGCAGCTAAAGCGGGTGTTATCGGTTTTTCTAAATCATTAGCGCGTGAAGTTGCTTCTCGTGGTATTACTGTTAACGTGGTTGCACCGGGATTCATCCAAACAGACATGACGGATGATTTGACAGATGAGCAAAAAGCAGCAACGCTTGCAAACGTACCTGCGGGTCGTTTAGGCCAGCCAGATGAGATTGCAGCAGCTGTGTGTTATTTAGCATCTGACGCCGCTGCGTACGTATCAGGTGAAACTTTGCATGTAAATGGTGCGATGTACATGGTTTAGCTTCGCAATGCGAAATAGTTAAACCACAAATTACCAATGAGTTTGCTAAAAAATATTGAATTTTTCGCAAACTTGCTTTAAACATACTTGAAATCGCTGTGAAAATAAGCGATAAAAGATAAAATAAACACTCAAGAGGTTTGACCAGCAAATTATTTATGGTCAAAAGATTGAATCAGAGAATTATCGGACGTAAACTACGCCGCAATCTGAAAATAACGCATTGGCGTTTTTAATAAAGGAAAGAAGAATGAGCGATATCCAAGAACGCGTAAAGAAAATTATCATCGAACAGCTAGGTGTTAAAGAAGAAGAAGTTAAAAACGAAGCTTCATTCGTTGATGACCTAGGTGCAGACTCTCTTGATACTGTTGAATTAGTAATGGCTCTTGAAGAAGAGTTCGACACTGAGATCCCAGATGAAGAAGCTGAAAAGATCACTACAGTACAATCTGCAATCGATTACGTTACAGCTCACGCTGAGTAATTAATCGCAAATTAAGGGCAGCATCCGCTGCCTTTAATCTTTATATCCAAACCACCTCAAAGTACATGATTCAATTCCAAACCCTCACCTATCATCAGCAATTAAGTTGTTATTGCTCAGCGTTGGTTATTGGTTTGAGACTCGCACTTTGAGGTAGCTTGGGTATGATCATCCCCAATACTAATAACATAACTAGCAACAGCGTTAACGCTGAAATAAACTGAGCTAAGTTAATTGGTATAATAATAATTCCTTATTGGAGGCAAACCGTGGCTAAACGTCGTGTCGTCGTAACTGGCTTAGGAATGTTGACGCCGCTAGGCAATGATGTGCAATCAACCTGGCAAGGCTTATTAGATGGTAAAAGTGGTATTCAAAATATTACCCACTTTGATACATCAAAATTTGGTACTCACTTCGCTGGTTTAATCAATGATTTTGATGCATCGGCTTATATGTCGCCAAAAGATGCTAAAAAAATGGATTTATTTATCCAGTATGGCATTGCAGCGGGTGTTCAAGCTTTTCAAGATTCAGGCCTCGAAGTAACAGAGCAAAACGCAACCCGTATTGGTGTAGCGGTAGGTTCAGGCATTGGTGGCTTAACCCTAATCGAAGAAAACCACATTAAATTACTAAACAGCGGTCCACGAAAGTTATCGCCGTTTTATGTACCGTCTACCATTATTAATATGATCTCGGGTCACTTATCAATAATGCACGGTTTGCGTGGTCCTAATATTTCAATTGTGACGGCATGTACCACAGGCCTGCATAATATTGGCCATGCAGCGCGAATGATTGCCTACGGCGATGCCGATGCAATGGTTGCCGGTGGCGCAGAAAAAGCGTGTACGCCAATTGGTATGGGTGGCTTTAATGCCGCACGTGCGCTTTCAACGCGTAACGACGACCCACAAGCAGCGTCTCGTCCGTGGGATAAAGACCGTGATGGTTTTGTGCTTTCTGATGGCGCTGGTGTAGTAGTTGTTGAAGAATACGAACACGCTAAAGCACGTGGCGCTAAAATTTATGCAGAGCTTGTTGGCTTTGGCATGAGTGGCGATGCCTACCATATGACCTCGCCACCAGAAGACGGCGCAGGTGCAGCACTGGCTATGGAAAACGCATTAAACGATGCGCAAGTAAATGCAGAGCAAGTTGGCTACATTAACGCACACGGTACGTCTACTCACGCGGGTGACAAAGCCGAAACCTCAGCGGTTAAAACCATTTTTGGTGATTCAGCGAAAGATGTGATGGTAAGCTCATCTAAATCTATGATGGGTCATTTACTAGGTGCAGCGGGCTCTGTTGAGTCGATAGTGTCTATCTTATCGTTGACCGAGCAAAAAGTAACACCCACGATTAACCTAGACAACCCAGATGAAGGGTGTGATTTAGATTACGTACCGCACACAGCGCGAGACGCCAAACTTGATTACGCTTTATGTAACTCATTTGGTTTTGGTGGTACTAATGGCTCGTTACTGTTTAAAAAGGTATAATCTTTTTTAACAACGAACGACAATAAGAACCCAGTTGTTTAACTGGGTTTTTTTATGTGTAAAAAAATATGCAAACAATAATAACAGCAAGTGAAACCAGTAGCATAAGTACCCGCGATAGGGGCTTAAACTATGGCGATGGTTTTTTTACAACCGCGATTATTACTGATGGACAGGTTGAGCATTGGGTTTATCATAAAGCGCGTTTAATTGAATGTGCGCAGCGTTTAGGATTTCCAGCGCTTGAGTTTAGCGCACTTGAGTCGCACATTACTCAGCAAATAGCATCACAGGTTCAAGCGGTTCTTAAAATAGTGGTAACACGTGGCGAGGGCGGGCGAGGCTATGCGCCGCCAAGCGAATGTAATTTAAACATTATTGTGAGTGTTTTACCTTATCCAGCGCATTATCACTGCTTACACGAGACAGGAATTAGTTTAGCCATCAGTCCAATTAAACTGGCTTTACAACCGCACTTAGCAGGGCTTAAAACCTTAAATAGGCTTGAGCAAGTATTGATTAAAAATGCCCTACAAGCCGAGCAAAGTGATGATGCACTTGTACTTGACTACAACAACAATGTAATTGAAACCTCAGCGGCTAATATTTTTGCAATAAAAAATAATAAAGTAATTAGCCCCAGGCTTGATGAGTGCGGCATTAAAGGTGTTTTTCTGCAATCTTTATGTGATAAATTAGCAATTGAATTTAAAACTATCAGCGTTGATGAGCTTACCCAAGCAGACGCGGTATTTGTATGTAATAGTTTAATGAAAATTGTGCCGGTAAAAAGCATAGGCGAGCACTGTTTTGATATTGCTCACAGTCAGTCATTACTAACAGTAGCCAAGGAGGCTTAGTGTTAAAAGTTATAGTATCAGTATTATTGCTGGCTTTTTTTAGCTCAGTGATTGGCTATCAGCAATTACAGGCAACAATTCAAACGCCATTACAGATAGCCGATAACACCCAATTTGAAGTTAAAAAAGGCACCGGCTTTAATAAATTGTGTCGTCAGTGGCAGCAGCAACAGTGGGTAGAAGACTGTTGGCGTTTTCAAATATTAGCTAAGCTCGACCCAACCTTGACCGATTTAAAAGCAGGTTTGTACGAATTAAGCTCAGATAGCGTGCTTAATAACATCAAAAAAATTAACCAAGGTCAGCAAATTAGCTTTAGCTTTACCATTATTGAAGGCCAAGCACTTAGAGATGTTTTAAATACTCTGAGTACTTCTACACACTTACAAAACGATTTAAAACTTGAGCAACTTGGCGAGCAAATAATAGGTAAGCAAACCCATCTAGAAGGTTGGTTATTCCCCGATACCTATCATTACCATAGCAATGATACTGCCAGCAGTTTATTAAAACGAGCAGCGCAAAAAATGCAGCAAACGTTGGCTGATGCTTGGCAGCAACGGGCAAGTGATTTACCTTACGATACCCCCTATGAAGCACTGATCATGGCCTCTATTATCGAAAAAGAAACCGCGCTTGCCAGCGAGCGTCCGTTAATTGCATCGGCATTTATAAATAGATTAAATACCAATATGCGCTTACAAACCGATCCAACCGTAATATATGGGCTAGGCGAAGATTTTGACGGTGATATTAAACGTAAAGACTTGAGAAATTACACACCGTATAATACTTATCGTATTAACGGATTACCGCCCACACCCATTGCCATGCCCTCCAAAGAAGCGATTTTAGCCGCGGTAAACCCGCCTAAAAGCGAGTATGTTTACTTTGTAGCAAAAGGCGATGGCAGCCATCAGTTTTCAACCACATTAAAGCAGCATAATGCGGCGGTTAACCGGTATATTTTAAATAAAAAGAATTAGTGTTTATGAAACCAAAATTTATTGTGATAGAAGGCCTAGAGGGCGCGGGTAAATCAACCGCTATTGCCTTGTGCCAAGACTTTTTAAACCATCATCATATTGATTTTATTAATGTGCGTGAACCCGGTGGTACGCCATTGGCTGAATCGTTACGTACCTTAGTAAAAGCAGAGCATCAAGAAGAAATCGCCTTTGAAACTGAGCTACTTATTATGTACGCAGCTCGCTCACAGCTAATGCACAATGTAATAAACCCAGCACTGGAACAAGGGCAATGGGTATTGGCTGATCGTCACGACTTATCGTCACAGGCGTATCAAGGCGGTGGACGCGGAATTAGTGCAAACACGTTAGCGTCGTTATCCTCTATGGTGTTAAAAGGATTAAAACCCGATTTAACCATTTACCTTGATATTGATCCTGTTATTGGTCTTGAACGTGCAAAAGGGCGGGGTGAACTCGATAGAATTGAACAAGAAGCCATTGAGTTTTTTCAGCGCACCCGTATGCGTTACATAGAACTGGCAAACGATGATGAAAGCATTAAAACCGTTGATGCTAACCAAAGTATTGATAAAGTACACCGTGATATTACCAATGTACTGCGCACATTTTTTTCAGGATTAAAATAATATGGCATTGCCATGGCTTAACGATGTAGAGCAACGCTTAGCTCAAAGCTATAAAGCGCAGCGCTTTCATCACGCGCAGCTATTTTGCGGGCCTATTGGGGTAGGCAAGTTTGAGCTAAGCGATCAATTAGCTAACAGTTTGTTATGTCATAATACACAATCGCAGTTAAGCGCACCTAATAGCGTGTTAACGCCGTGTGGGCAGTGTAAAAGCTGCTCGTTAAACCTAGCTGGGACGCACCCAGATAAACGCGTTACTCAAGTAGAAGGGCAAAGCATAGGTGTAGACGACATACGCGGCATAAGCGATTTTATGCACCAGTCGGCAGCGCAAAATGGCAACAAAGTGGCGATTATTGAAAACTGCGAAAAAATGACAACGGCGGCAGCAAATGCATTATTAAAAACCTTAGAAGAGCCAAGTAACAGCCGGTTTTTAATTCTCACAACCAGCCAAGCGGCGCAATTACCAGCGACTATTTTAAGCCGCTGTGCTAAAACTGAGGTCAAAGTAACCAACACCCAGCTAGCACAGCAGTGGCTAAGTTCTTTAGATGTGCCTAACTACCCATGGTTATCATTGTTTTACAGTCAACCCCTGCAAGTAAAGCAATGGCAACAGCAAAATCAGCTAGAAAGCATTGATACACTCTATAAATTTGCAACTGAGTTTAAACAAAGCCATAATTTCAATGCGTTAGTCGATATAATAAATAAACAGCCTGAGCTTGTTCGTATTTTTACCTTATTTTTAAGTGAGCAGTTAAAACAGCAGCTTTTAAATGGCATGAGTTTTGAAGCCTACCAAGTTGCACAGCAAGCGCTGAATGATTTTTTACAAAATAACATACAAATTCTTGGGCTAAACTTACCGCTTGCGGTATCACGACTAGCGTATACATTACGCAACCAATAAAAAGGATTAGATATGCAAGAGCTATTAGTTGATATAGAAGACCTTGACGAACTATATCGCTGCTACATGCCTTTTTTAAAAAAAGGGGGGCTATTTGTACGCACCAATATGCGTTATGAGCCTGGGTATTCACTCGCTTTACGAGTAACCTTACCTGATGCCTTAGAAGACGATGTGGTCACCGGCAAAGTTACGTGGATCACTCCGCAAGGTGCACAAAGCTCAAACCCTCCGGGGATCGGCATTAGCTTTTTAGATGATAAAACAAACCTAAACGCGAAGATCGAAAAACTGCTGGGGACTATGTTAAACTCCGGCAATCCAACTTATACCATGTAGTAAAAACAGGCCTTATTTTGATTGTAGATTCTCATTGCCATTTAGACCGTCTTGATTTTGATAAACTCGATTTAAACCTAGACCAAGTACTTGATAACGCCCGCGCAAAAAAAGTAGAACACTTTTTATGTGTGAGCGTTACACTTGATCAGTTCCCTAACATGCTAGAGCAAATTAAGCATTACGACGACGTATCAGCGTCATGTGGTGTGCACCCGCTTGATCAAAAAGACGCGCTTAACAAACAGCAATTAATTGATTTAGCCTCGCACCACAAAGTAGTGGCCATTGGCGAAACCGGGCTTGACTACTATTATGCAAAAGACACTCACGCAGTGCAGCAAGCAAGCTTTGTTGGCCATATTGAAGTAGCCAACGAATTACAAAAGCCACTTATTATTCATACCCGCGATGCACGTGCCGACACCATTAATTTAATGCGTGAGCACAAAGCAGAAAATTGCGGTGGAGTATTACATTGCTTTACTGAAGATTGGGATATGGCCAAAAAAGCCATTGATATGGGTTTTTATATTTCTATTTCAGGCATTGTGACTTTTAAAAATGCGGTAGAGCTTAAAGAAGTAGTAAAACAAATTCCACTCGATCGACTGCTTATTGAAACCGACTCTCCTTACTTAGCGCCAGTACCGTACCGTGGTAAAACTAATCAGCCAGCGTATGTGGAAGACGTTGCTTATTATATTAGTGAACTAAAAGGTATTAGCTTTAACGAGTTGGCAAAGGCCACTACCGATAATTTTTATTCTTTATTTAAATTAGCAGCTAAAGGCTAACCTCATGACGACTCTCTCGGTGCAACACCCGCTGTTACTTATGGGGCCTATGGTGCGCCGAGCAGAAAAAACCACAGTTTGTATTCAGTTTGCTACCTCAAAGCAGGTAAACGGCCGTATAGAGCTAATGGGCTACGAATGCTATAGCGAACAAAACAGCGTTAGACTGGGTGAACATTTATTTTTACAGTTCATAGTTATTAAACCCATAAACAGTCAGTTCCCGCGCGACATATTACTACAATATCAGTTATTTTTTGATGACAGCCCCGTTGATTTATCAGCGTTTAGTTTTAATGATGGCGCGTTACCTGCGTTTGTGATCCCCAAAAGATTGACGCAAATATTGCATGGCTCGTGTCGTAATGCACATCATCCCGCAAAAGACAGCCTAGTTAGTTCAAGTCAGTGGCAAGCTACTCAACGCAGTCATAATCAGCAAGGGGCGCAGTTGCTATTGCTCTCGGGCGATCAGGTATATGCTGACGATGTAGCAGGGCCTATGTTATTAGCTATCCATAAACTCATCGAGCAATTAGGCATTTACAAAGAGCAAGCGCTTGCGCTGGATTTACCCGACGATATTAGCCAACAGCTTTATGGCCGCCATCATTTACTCCCTACCACCTCATGGAAAAAGCGCTCTAAATTAGGCATAGGTTACTGGTTAAAAAAAGACGAGCCGCATTTTTCTAGCGTAAAAGCGTATAACCACCTTATTCATTTTGAAGAATTTGTGGCACTGTATTTACTTAATTTTAGTAGTACCGCGTGGCAATATGTTGACTTATCAAAGCTAAATTACTCAGGCGGTAACGAAAAAAGCCAAGCATTGTTTAGCACAGAAAAAGCCACACTCATTGATTACGCTAAAGGCTTAGCTGAGGTAGAGCGGTTATGTGCCAATGTGTCTACCTTAATGATGTTTGACGATCACGATGTCACTGATGATTGGAACCTCACCGCCGGGTGGGAGCAAGCGATAAATCAAAACCCCAGCAGTAAGCGTATTGTAAATAATGGCTTAGCAAGCTATTGGCTGTTTCAGGGAATGGGGAACGACGCACTGCAAAAAACCGGTGCGCTACTTACTCCATTTACAACAAGTCTAGCTGGGGATAAGCAATGGCAATTCAAAGCATTTGATAAACATCTAAACGATTTTAACCATTGGCATTATGAGCTAACAACTATTCCTAAAGTGGTGGTGCTTGATACCCGAACACACCGCTGGCGTAACGAGCAGAACTTTAATGAACCCTCAGGCTTGTTAGATTGGGAGCGTCTCACTGAGCTTGAAGAAAGCCTACTCAGCCATGACCAAGTCATTATTGTATCGCCCGCACCGGTGTTTGGGGTTAAATCAATAGAGGCAATTCAAGCGGTGTTTAACATGTGTGGGCAACCGCTTATGGTTGATGTAGAAAACTGGATGGCGCACGAAGGCTCAGCTAAAAAATTGCTCGACACATTTAGACGTACCGACACCCCAAATGAAACGCTGATTTTATCAGGCGACGTGCATTATTCGTTTTGTTTTTCAGTGCAAAAGCGTTTTGGCGATCACCCCAACAGAATTTGGCAGCTCACAGCCAGTGGCATTAAAAACGAGTTCCCGCGTAAGCTAATAAATGTGCTAGATAAGCTCGACTCTATTTTATATGGCCCTAAAAGTCCGCTTAACTTTTTTACCAAACGCTGGCATATGGAAGTAGACAAACACCAAACTAAAGGCAAAGGGCAAAAGTACCTAGTAAGTGATTCGGCTATTAGTTTGGTTACTCTCAAAGGCGGTAATTTAGACCGTTACCAGCTCATACACGGCGACGGCCACACCACCGAATTTGATTTAGAAGAGCAGTAAATTGGAACAGGCGATAGGTTTTAGGTGCTAGGTATCAGGTTGATATTATTGCCGATTTGTAGCAGCGACTTCATGTCGCGGCATTTTTTAATGTCGTGAGCGACGGGCGAAGAACTTCGAGTTGCGGGCTAAATAACTAAAAGCGAAGCGTCTCTAAACCCTCTTTGTGAATAAATCACTTAAACCCAAAACATAAAAATTATTCTTGAACCACAGAGGACACCGAGGCGCTACACGCTGCACTGAGAATACAAAGCAAAAAGCCTAATACCTTTTACTTTTCTAATGCTCATAACGTTTGTATTTAGTCACTTTCTCTGTTTTCTCCAACCCTCGGTGGTAAATAAATCACTAAGATCTTATTGTAATAATAGTACTGGGTGAAGGATTAAGCTCGAAACCCGTTAACTTTATTTAAAACCTTTATTCTTGAACCACAGAGGACACCGAGCCGCTACGCGCTGCACTGAGAATACAAAGCAAAAAGCCTAATACCTTTTACTTTTCTGATGCTTATAACGTTTGTATTTAGTCACTTTCTCTTTTTTCTCCTACCCTCTGTGGTAAATAAATCACTAAGATCTTATTGTAATGATATAACTGGATGAAGTGTTAGGTGTTAGAGCTTGCTCACGGCGGGTTGCGAACTACGGGTTTCGGGATTAGGCTCGTAACCCGCTCCCCGCAGCCCGTTAACTTTCGCTGCGTCGTTTTTTAATCCGTTTTGGTGCTGGCAACTTATTGGTTAATAAAGCTAAACATAACACCACTATAAACAACATCGAATTAGCCCCAGCCTGTAGCGAATAATCAACCGACGAATGCAGCATCATTGCCACAATAGCTGTAGCACAACCAAACGCCACACCCTGATAAAGCGCTGTTTTACGCGTACGCATAGTATTAATACATAACCATAAACAATAAACCACTAACAGCCCCAATAACGCCGTTGCAGGAATACCCAGCTCAACTGCAAATTGCACATAATCGTTATGCGCATTGTCGTAATAACCAGAGTAGGGCTCAGACTGATACGCGGGAAACGCAGTGTAAAAAGTACCGCCGCCCGAGCCTAACAACGGGTTATCTAAAATCAGCGGGATTGAGTCGCGTACAACTTCATCGCGAGTTTCCGATTGTAAACTGGTTTCGCTAATACGTTGTTTTACTTTTTCTACATCGAAAATGGCACCAATGATGATTAAATCGATAATAAAAAAGCTCACAATCAATAACTTAAATGCCTTAGGCTTTTGTTTATAAACAAACAGCGCCAGTAAGCTCACTATAATTAAGGCGATAAAAAAGGCCGAATTACCCATACGGCTACGAGTTAAAATAAGCGCCACAATTATAATAATTAGCGATATACGCAAAATTATTTTAGAGCTTAATATAATCTCAGCCCAAGCACGTAAGGTTTGTTTTAAAGTAGGCTTGTAGCCGTTGTTAGTGCGTTTTAGTTCGCTAATTAAAACACCAATGCCTAAGCATAAGCACAGCGCTAAATAGTTAGCTAAAAAGTTAGAATAGGTAAAAGTACCAATCGCTCTGTCGGTGTGTTTGTAGCCAAATAAAGGGCTAACAATATCGGGCGATAAGTTTAAGTAACTAGCATACAAAGCCTGAAAAACACCGGCGCAAATGACGGCGTAAATTAATTTTTTAATACGATTTACATTATTACAGTAATTAAATATTAACCAGCTCAACATTATTAAAAAACTGGTTTTTAATAACATTTGTTTGGTTTGAAAAGCATCAACACTCACGCCAAATAACTGAACTCCACACACTAAAGCCACAATGCCCAAGGTAGTAAATAACGGCCAAGTATATCGAGGAGGGAAAAGTGCTTGGTGGTTATTTAAAACACTGTTTGCCAAGTGAGTAATAAAGGTAAAGCTAGTTAAAATACCAATAGCTAAAATTGCCCAAGGCCTATAACTACCTAAAGGAAGGGGAAGCAAAAAAAGGATCAGACAAATAAGAAAAAATATAAAACGATTCAAAATAAACTCAAACAAAGTAAAAACGCAGCCAATTGGCTGCGTTTGAATATACTAATAGTAAAAACTAGTTACCGACTTCAGATATACCGTTATCACCGCCTGTACCACCAGAACCTGGAGGTGTTGGTAATGTTGGTAAGCTGCCTACTGGCGGAGCAGGCTGACCTGCACCAGGACCTGCAGCAGTTGCTTCAGAAGCGGTTGTTGCATCAACACCTGCGGTAATTGCTGCTAGGGTGATTGCATCAGAATTAGAACACGTAGATGAAAGGCTGCTTAAAAAATCAGAGATTAGCGGATTTTCTGCACCTAATTCATCAACAACAGTCTTCACCAAAATATCAATATCTGCGGTATTACAACAAACATCATTCGCTAATGCTCCGTTAAACCAATTACCTTCCCCACTTTTTTCAGGTGAGTTATTGTCTGATTCATTTTCAGAGCCATTATTTAAAATGTTATTTTTGTTCGTACACGCTTTATTTAACGCAGCAACAAGCTCTTCGCGTAATTGCTCTGGCGTAGTATCTGCTGTTACGTTATTAAGAATATCAATAATGCTATTTATGCTCACTTCTTGAACCACAGCATTATTATCCGTTTGTGCATAGGTTGGCAAAGCAGTTAGAGCAGACGCACTAGCTACTAAGCCAGCTAAAATTAATTTTTTCATTTCTCGTCCCTTGGTTGAGTACTAATTGCAAAATTTTAGCGCATCGGTGCAAAAAGTAAACTCTTTATTTACGCCATTTTCATTAGATTTAATAATTTTTGATGGTGGCAGTATTAAATTACCTTGTACGCCATCACATCCTAAGTATTCGAGAATTTCTAAAGTCTCGGTTTTTTCAATTAAACAGGCTAAAACCTTAATACCAAAACCATGACAAATATTATTAACTGTTTGAATATAAAATTGGCTTTGTGGGTTAGTTACTAAATCTTGAATATAACTACCATCAATTTTTACATACTCAATATCAAGACCTTGTAAATACCTAAACGACGTTAAGCTAGTACCAAAGTGTTCAATACAGACATTAATACCCAGCTCTTTAATTGCATCTATATGTAAAGACGCAACATGCACGTTATAAAGCAAACCAATTTCATGTAGTTCAAACACTAAGTTTGTTTTAATTACCGGTTTAGTGTGCGAGTAAAGGGTAAGCCATTGTATAAAGTCAGTTGAGTACAAGGATGCCTTGCTAATATTCAACGCAAATACATCATTTGGGTATTGCTCTTTTACATCTACAAAGCTACGTATAATTTTTTTATCGAGTTCTTCGGTTAAATTTAACTTTTCAGCCATCGCGAATAAGTGGCCATTATTTACCTTTTCGCCTTCATGAATAAAGTGTGCAAATACCTCAAAGTAACACTGAGAATCAGTTTTATTAGCTTGTTTAACAGGTTGCACCGAAAAACTCACTTCGCCAGCATTTATAATCGACTTAATTAAGGTACGCCATTGGTTAACACTAAATAATGACTCTTTATCGTTTTTATCAAACGTAGTGTCTTCACCTATAGTGCAACCAGTATCAAGTAGCGATAACACTTCACCTAAACTCGCTCCTTGCTCAACGCCAACAATGGCTAAATTAGCGTAACCGTTTATATGTAAGCTGTTTTCTTTTTGACTTAAATTATCAATGAGGTCTAGGCGGGCTTTATTTAAAAATAAAACGTCATATGGGGCCAGTAATACAAACGTACCCCCATTAAGCCTAAATATAGTTGAATTTGGTAACTCATCAGCAAGCTGTTTCAGTATTTTGGCTGCATCAAGTACATGCTGATCACCATCTTGGTAGCTTACCACTTGGTTAATATTATTTAACGAGGGCAGGGTAAGCATCAACGCAGTAATTGGCGCATCGTCAGTAATATTATTTACAACAGAATTAAAGTGGTTTTCAAACGACTTACGGTTACCCAACCCCGTTAACGAATCTATGTATACTTCTTCAGTAAGCGCTTGTGTTTGTTTGGTCAGCGAATCAAACGTACTTTGTAAGTTTATAACCATGTTATTTATGGCTTGGGTTACAGTGCGAAGCTCCCGTGCTACTGGTATTTCTTTATTTAAGGTAAAGCGTTTTCGAGTAACTAAAGTGGCTTGGTCTTCTACTGCTTTTAACGGCTTAAATACTGCGCGTAAAATTAAAAATGCAATAGCCAGCGATGCTGCTAATAGCAAAAATGAGCTATATAAGCTGCGGAGTGTGTGTTGCCATAAGGTAAGGTAAGATTGCCCAGTATGGCTGGTTACATCAAGTGTGCCTGCCATCATCCAGCCATTGTTTATTTCAGAATGCATAGTGGGTGCACTCAGTTCAACAGCACTAATAAACCAACCAGGAACTGATTCAACGCGTTTAGGGTTTTGTAACTCAAACACTATATTATTTTGAACATCGGTAAATTTAATTTGGCTATAATAACCAGAGTCAAAAATAGCGGTTGCCATCGTTTGTGCAATCATTAGGCTGTCGTCTTCTAAATAAGGTGATATCGAAAGCCCTAAACTAGTAGCCGTGTCTTGTGCGTGGCTGGCCATTTGCGTTTGTAAGTAATTACGGGTTGTATCCACATCGGTGATAACACGTACGCAAAATGAAATAACCGAAATTAATATGATCAAGCCATATACTTGGGTTTTTAAACTCAATCCATGTTTAAAGAGTCGAGACATAACTACTAGTTCCTTTATTGTTACCGTTGGCAGGCGCAAGCTCGCCTTGTTCAATTCGTTCAAGCATGGTGTTCCAAGCAGAAACGCCACGACTATTTTTAACCTTATTACCTAACCCTTTCGATTTGGCTAACCATAAACCTTGGCCATTAAAGCTATAGATAGGTTTTAGATCACCCCGATTACTAGCAGGCACTAATTTTGTATTAAAATTATCAAGCACCAGCGGTATTTGGTTAGGTTGTTCAAAGTATATAAGCACCATGTGAGGTTGATTAACCGTACGCTGGCGTACATACATAAAGCGTATTTTATCTTCGGGGATACCTAAAGCGATTAAAGTAAAATATTTAGCAATAACATAATCTTCACAGTCACCCATGCCCACACCTAAGCTTTCTAGTGGAGTGGCCCAGTAATCTTTTTTTTGCCAAAGTTCGTCATCGGTTTTGTACTTTATATGCTTATTAAAAAAGTCATTAACTAAATGAATTTTTTGCCATTCGCTCTTATCGGCAGAGTCATCTATAAAACTCAGCCACGTTTTTATTCGTTGGTGGCCTGCATCGCCGTAAAACTGTTTGGCACGGCTTATTATATCGCTATTTCGCAGATGCAAAAGCATGTCTTGTGCACAAGCAAAAAAAGACACTAATATAATGATGCAAATTCCAACGCGCACAAAGCCCATCCCTAAAATGTTAACAAAGCAATTATATTCCCATTAAAACTAAAATGATAGGTTACAAAAAAAGCAAAAATCCATATGTTAACAAAAAATTCACACTAAACAATCAAAAAGACTGCTTTTTGTATTGAGCGATTGTATGGCTTGTGTATAATAGCCGCCCATATGGACAGTAGCACTTAAAATCTTTGCTTAATTTGGCAAAAACATCAGCAAGTAGCTACGGAATAAAAAAGTAACAATAAAAGGAATTGAAGTGAAAGTATTAAAAGCAGTCTTGCCTGTTGCAGGTTTGGGTACACGCATGTTGCCAGCTACCAAAGCAACGCCAAAGGAAATGCTTCCACTAGTAGACAAACCTCTCATTCAATACGTTGTAAACGAAGCAGTAAAAGCCGGTATTAAAGAAATCATACTGGTTACCCATGCTTCTAAAAACGCAATAGAAAATCATTTTGATACCAGCTTTGAGCTAGAAGCCACCCTAGAAGCCCGCGTAAAACGCAGCCTACTAGAAGAAGTTCGCTCAATAATCCCGAGAGATGTAAGTATTATATCGGTTCGTCAATCGGCGCCGTTAGGCCTAGGCCACGCAATACTTGAAACCCGCCCAATTATAGGCAATAACCCTTTTGCTATTTTATTGCCCGATGTAATTATCGATCAATATAAGTCAAATCTTAAGGTTGATAACCTTGCGCAAATGATCGCCCAATTTGAAGGCACTCAACATAATCAAATTATGGTTGAACCAGTCCCTCATGAGGAAGTGCACAACTATGGTGTGGTTGATTTGGCAGGTAAAAATATTGCGCCTGGCGAAAATGCAACCATAACCAACATGGTTGAAAAGCCAGACAATGACGAAGCGCCCAGTAATTTAGCCATAACAGGTCGTTATGTTGTATCACCCGCTATTTGGGATTTACTCGAGTTTACGCCACCAGGGGCTGGTGGTGAAATACAATTAACAGATGCATTACTGCAGTTACGTCATCTTGAAACAATTGAAGCGTACCATTTAAAAGGTAAGTCGCATGACTGCGGCTCAAAATTAGGTTACATGCTTGCAAACGTTGAATACGCAATGCAATCAAGCCTAATAGGTGAAGAATTTACAAAGCGCGTTAAGCAATTAATGGCAAATGCATAAATTTATGCAAAACCGGTTAGTAAAAAATTAAGGGAAATCATGGCTATTAAAGTATTAAGTATTTTTGGTACGCGACCTGAAGCAATAAAAATGGCACCGCTTGTTAAAGCACTAAATGCAGCAGAAGGTATTGACGCAAAAGTATGTGTTACTGCACAGCATCGTGAAATGCTTGACCAAGTTTTAGAGCTGTTTGAAATTGTACCAGATTACGATTTAAATATTATGAAGCCGGGCCAAAGCTTATACGATGTAACAACAAATATTTTGTTAGGCTTAAAACCTATTCTTGAAGAGTTTAAACCAGACTTAGTGCTAGTTCATGGCGATACAAGCACGACTTTATCTGCAAGTTTAGCGGCGTTTTATCAGCAAATTCCAGTGGGGCACGTAGAAGCGGGTTTACGCACAGGTAACTTAAGTTCACCATGGCCGGAAGAGGGGAACCGCAAGCTCACTGGCGCTATTACAAAGTTACACTTTGCACCAACGCAAACATCACAGCAAAACTTACTCAACGAAGCAGTGAATGCTGACGATATTCTCGTTACTGGTAACACTGTTATTGATGCATTATTACAAGTGGTTGATAAGGTAAAAACCGATACCGATTTAATCGCAACATTAAAAGCTAAGTTTCCAGAGCTCGATGAAACTAAAAAACTTATTTTAGTAACAGGGCACCGCCGTGAGAGTTTTGGTGGCGGTTTTGAGCGAATTTGTGAGGCGTTAGTAGAAATTGCAACCGCGCACCCAGATGCACAAATTTTATACCCAATGCATTTAAATCCTAATGTACGCGAACCGGTAAACCGCATATTAAAAAATGTTGATAATGTGCATTTAATCGAGCCGCAAGACTACCTACCCTTTGTGTACTTAATGAATCAAGCTCACATAATAGTAACCGACTCAGGTGGTGTACAAGAAGAAGCGCCAAGCCTAGGTAAACCTGTACTTGTTATGCGTGACACCACAGAACGCCCTGAGGCGGTAGAAGCTGGCACAGTTAAATTAGTAGGTACAGATAAAGCTCGCATTGTGAGTGAAGTAAATAACTTACTCACTAACGCTCAAGAATATCAATCAATGAGCCGTGCACATAACCCTTATGGCGATGGTAAAGCGTGTGAGCGCATTGTGGCTAAAATTAAGCAACACTTTAAAGATTAAAATAAAGTTTAAAACTTTTTCAAGGATTAAATAATGACAATTAAAACAGTTTCAGTTGTTGGTTTAGGCTACATAGGTTTACCAACTGCAGCCGTTATTGCATCGCGCGGTATGAAAGTAATTGGTTTAGACGTAAGCGAAAAAGCAGTCAATACCATTAATGCCGGTGAAATACATATTGTAGAGCCCGATCTCGACATAATAGTACGTGGCGTAGTGTCTACCGGCAATTTAAGAGCGACGACTACACCAGAAAAAGCCGACGCATTTATGGTAGCTGTACCTACACCATTTATTCACAGCGAAAGTGGTAACCACAGCGCAGACTTAAGCTATATTGAATCGGCTGCAAAAATGATTGCTCCAGTGCTTGAAAAAGGTAACTTAGTTATTTTAGAAAGTACGTCACCCGTAGGTGCAACAGAGCAACTTGCCGCTTGGTTGAGTGAAGCACGCCCTGACTTAACCTTCCCACAAGATAAAGGCGATGCCGCCGACATTAACATTGCGCATTGTCCAGAACGTGTATTACCAGGTTATGTATTGCAAGAGCTTGTGTCGAACGACCGCGTTATAGGTGGTATGAGCAAAGCATGTAGCGAAAAAGCCGTTAAGTTATACGAAACTTTCGTTCGTGGCGAGTGTATTATTACCAATGCTCGCACTGCTGAAATGGCTAAATTAACCGAAAACTCATTTCGCGATGTAAACATTGCCTTTGCTAATGAGCTGTCGGTAATTTGTGACAAATTAAAAATTAATGTGTGGGAGCTTATTAAGCTTGCTAATCGGCACCCGCGTGTAAATATTTTAAATCCAGGCCCTGGTGTTGGCGGCCACTGTATTGCGGTTGACCCTTGGTTTATTGTTGCAAGCTGCCCAGACGAAGCAAAAATAATTAAACAAGCACGCTTAACTAACGACGCAAAACCATTTTACGTAATTGAAAAAGTAGCAAAAGCCGCTGATGAATTTAAACGTCCAGTTATTGCATGTTTAGGCCTTTCATTTAAAGCCGATATTGACGATCTTCGTGAGAGTCCGGCATTAAATATTGTTGAAGAATTAGCAGCAAAAAATATTGGTGAAATACTTGCGGTAGAGCCAAACATTTCAGAGCTACCAGCCAACCTAGCAGATAAAAATGTCAGCTTAGTGTCGTTAGAAAGCGCACTAGAGCAAGCAAATGTCGTTGTAGTATTAGTCGATCATAAACAATTTAAAGCAGCAGATAAAACAGAGTTTGCATCAAAAGTTGTTATTGATACTCGCGGTATTTTGTAAGGAATTGTTATGAAAGTTACTTTTTATGGTATTGGTTATGTCGGTTTGGTACAAGCGGCAGTGCTAGCAGATGCAGGACACGACGTATGCTGTGTTGATATTGATGAAACCCGGATAGAAAACTTAAAAAAAGGTATTATCCCAATTTACGAGCCTGGGCTAACGCCTTTGGTAGAAAAAAACTTTGCGGAAGGTCGTTTAATATTTACAACAGATGCTCAGTTTGGGGTTGAATTTGGTGAACTTCAGTTTATTGCAGTAGGTACTCCGCCAGATGAAGACGGCTCGGCAGATTTAAAGTACGTATTAAAAGTAGCAGAAACTATTGCTACACATATGCAAAAGCCAAAAGTTATTATCGATAAGTCAACGGTACCTGTGGGCACTGCAGATAAAGTTAAAGCAACAGTGCAGTCAATTCTTGATAGCCGAAAAAGTGATTTAACTTTTTCAGTGGTATCAAATCCTGAGTTTTTAAAAGAAGGGGCTGCAGTTAATGATTGTAAACGCCCTGATCGCATAATTATTGGTACAGACTCGACAGATGCAGAAGACCAAATGCGTGAACTTTATGCACCATTTAATCGAAATCACGAAAAAATTATCGTCATGGATATTAAAAGTGCTGAACTTACTAAATACGCAGCTAACTGCATGCTAGCTACTAAAATTAGCTTTATGAACGAAATGGCGAATATCGCTGAACGAGTAGGTGCCGACATAGAACATGTTCGCCATGGCATAGGTTCAGATCCACGAATCGGTTATCAGTTTATTTACCCCGGTTGTGGTTATGGAGGCTCATGCTTTCCCAAAGATGTACAAGCACTTGTTCGTACGACCGATAGCATAGGCTACGAATCAAAAATACTCAAAGCAGTCGAAGCCGTAAATTATGCTCAAAAGCATAAGTTATTTGAGTACATCACAAAACACTATGACTTAGAAAAAAATCCAGATGCAATTAAAGGTAAGACTTTTGCATTGTGGGGTTTAAGCTTTAAACCTAACACAGATGATATGCGAGAAGCACCAAGTCGTATTTTAATGGAACAGTTATGGGAATCAGGTGCTAAGGTACAAGCATATGACCCTGAAGCAATGGAAGAAACCCAACGAATTTACGGTAGCCGAGACGATTTAAGCTTAATGGGGACCAAAGAGTCCGCTCTAAACAAAGCTGACGCATTAGTTATTTGTACCGAATGGCAGAATTTTAGAGCGCCAGATTTTGATTTGATAAAATCGAAACTAAGTAGTGCAGTCATATTTGATGGACGAAACTTATTTGAGCCAAATAGAATAAACAAAAAAGACATTAAATATTATAGTATTGGCCGTGGACTATCGGTAACTGGGTTTAATCTATGAAATATCTCGTAACAGGAGCAGCAGGTTTTATTGGTAACTTTGTGGCTGAGCGTTTATGCCAATTAGGTCATGAAGTTATAGGGCTTGATAACTTAAATGATTATTACGATCCGGCATTAAAACTTGCGCGTTTAAAGCGTATAGAACACTTTAATAACTTTAGTTTTATAAAAATGGAGCTTGCTGATAGAGAGGCTATTGCAGATCTATTTGCAAACGAAAAGTTCGAAAGAGTGATTCATTTAGCAGCGCAAGCGGGTGTAAGGTATTCAATAGAAAACCCGATGGCTTATATTGATTCAAACGTAGTAGGCATGGCAACAATATTAGAGGGGTGTCGCCATAACAACGTGAAGCATCTGGTTTATGCTTCTTCAAGCTCTGTATATGGTGCAAATACTAAAATACCTTTTGCAGAAGAAGATAGAGTTGATCACCCTGTATCTCTGTATGCAGCAACTAAAAAATCTAATGAACTGATGGCGCATACTTATAGTCACTTATATTCATTGCCTACTACAGGACTTCGCTTTTTTACAGTCTACGGACCTTGGGGACGACCTGATATGGCCCCATTTTTATTCACTGATGCTATAGCCAACGATAGAGAAATTAAAGTATTTAATAATGGTGAGATGCAAAGAGACTTTACTTATATAGACGATATTGTTGAAGGCATTATTCGTATTCAAGATCATGTTCCATGTGTTGAGTCTGGTAATACAAAAGAAGGCTCACAATATTATCGTTTATTTAATATTGGCAACAATCAACCAGTACAGCTTGAGTCTTTTATTAACACGATTGAAAATGCCCTTGCTAAAAAAGCGAATAAAAAGTATTTACCAATGCAAGATGGTGATGTTGTTCGCACATACGCTGACATAGAAGAGCTTAATAAACAAATAGGTTTTAAACCAGAGACTAATCTTCAAGATGGTATTAATAAGTTTGTAAAGTGGTACTCGGAATTTTATAACAAATGATAAACTCTTTTTTTGAACTTAAAGACTATATAAAACATGATCATTATAGAATTTATAAAACTACATCTAAACTTAGCGTTTTTAAAAGTTTATTTTTGGGTGAGTCTTTTAAATATGTCTTTTGGTTAAGAGTTTGT